>SKZP01000022.1 GCA_007127275.1 Planctomycetota bacterium | reverse complement strand
TGCGCACTTTGTTGGTGTCGACGTTCGCGCTCATGTGTGCGGACCTCGGAAGTTGTGGGTCATGTGAGTAAAGCCTGCGTGGCAACCGAAGCTGCACTCGCCAGTTCCTTTGCCTCCGTTTATACGCGGCGTTCGCCGCAAACGAAAGGGTGGGAAAACAAGCAATTGATTCGGGAGGCGGACACACGAATCTGACCGAAGGCCTTGCTGATCCCCAGGCAACGCAATGAATCAGTGCTCGACGGGCGTGGGCACGTCACGCTCGTGTCGCAAAACACCACCCAAGAACATTTGCGTTTCCAACTACGTTTGGAACGCTGACGTGCGTTATGGTGGGAGGGTATGTCGCACGGTTGGCAACGCGGGGAGTTGGGAGGCCTTTGGATATGCCCGAGCACGTGCGAATCACCTCCGTAGCCGCCGCCGCGGCGGACGTGTTTGCCTGGCTCGTCCGGCCGGGCGCCGTTCGGCGACTCGTTGCCCCGTGGGACTCCGACGGAGCAGCAAGCGCTCTGGAAGTGAATGAGCTAAAGCTGGGTACGCAGGTTCCGCTGGGCCGCGGCTTCGCTGCGACGGTGCGAACGCTTGAGCCAACGGAACGCGTGTTGGTGCTCGAACAGGCACATGGGCCGTTTGCCTCGTACGGCGACGAATTGCGGGTGGAAGACACGTCCGACGACGAAAATGCGGCGTGTCGCCTCGTGCAACGCATTCACTTCGAGCCGGGCGGGACCAAGCTTGCACGCCGCGTCGAGCGCATCTTTGCGCACCGCCACGAACAGGCACGCCGTGATGTGGAGCGCCTGCACGCTGTAGAGCGCAATGAGCCGTTGACTGTCGCCGTGACGGGGGCGACCGGGTTTCTCGGCACACCACTCGTTGACATGCTGGAGGCGGCGGGCCACCGCGTGTTGCGAGTTACGCGGCGCCCCAAACGGCAGACCGACATTGTGTGGGACCCCGCCCGCGGCGAGTTGGACGCGTCACGTTTCGACGGGGTCGACGCCGTCATCAACCTCGCTGGCGAGAACGTCGCCCAACGCTGGACGCAAGCAGCCAAGGAGCGCATCCGCAGCAGCCGCGTCGACAGCACGGCCTTGCTTGCCCGCACGCTTGCCTCGCTTGAGCGCAAGCCGGCGGTGTTGGTCTCCGCCTCGGGTGCCGGCTACTACGGCGACACGGGCGAGCAGCCCGTGGACGAGTCGGCCGAGCCCGGCGAGGATTTCCTCGCGCAAGTCTGCCACGACTGGGAGAAAGCAGCGCAGCCGGCCCGTGAGGCGGGGATTCGCGTCGCGTATGCTCGGATGGGAGCCGTGCTCGGTTATGGCGGCGGCGCACTGGCAAAACTCGTCCCGCCCGTCCGCGTCGGCCTCGGCGGCCCCCTGGGCAGCGGCCGGCAATACATGGCCTGGATGGCACGCGACGACGTGCTCGGCGCGCTCCACTTTTTGATCTACCGCTCGGATGCCGAGGGGCCCTTCAACCTCGTCGCGCCGCAGGCGTTGCGCAACCGCGACGTCGTGCGCACCCTGGGCCGGTTGCTGCACCGGCCGACGTGGCTGCCGGCGCCGGCCGCCGCCATCAAACTGCTGTTCGGCGAAATGGGCCGCTCGACGGTGTTGACCAGCCAGCACGTCCGGCCTAGCAAGCTCGAATCGTTAGGCTTTTCCTTTCAGTCGCCGACGCTCGAGAAAGCGCTCGCGTTCGAGCTGGGCCTGCCCGGGCGACCCGAAAAGTAGAAAGCGGGGTGTCGCGAGCAGTCGGAATACGTGTTTCTTAGCCACTGAGATCACGAAGTGAAGCGAGGAAAGAGCAGGCGACAATCACGCAAGGCGAGGGAGCAAGAGCGACGTCCCGCGGCATTGAACATACGTGAACGCCTGTCAAGCAGGCGTGTCGAAGTGGCGCTCTGCGCACCGCCAATCTCCTCCTCTCCTCGCTCCTCTCTGTGTTCTACGTGGCGAAAAGTACGTACTCCAGCTTTGCGGCTTGCAACCAGGCGCCTCATTCGCTGTTGCTGTTGCGCTCGGCCTCCGGCGCGCGTTCCGTTTCGGGAGCACGCTCTACGTCTCGGTCCCCGTCGTTGGCTTGCTCGTCGTCTTCGCGTGGTTGCCGCTCCCCACTGCGTGCGGCGCCGCGGCGGGCCGTGTAGCGCGGCAAAGACAGGTGCGGCAGCGCCCGGTCCGGCACAGCCTCGGCAACCCTGTTCGCGGCGAACTCGGCTCGCCACGCTCCCGCTTCGTAGCGCAAGATGGCACCCGTAAAGATATCCGCGAAGAAGCCGAGCACGCCGAAAATGTTCAGTAGCGTTACCGGGTCGAATTCGCGGCCCGGCTCCAGCTCAAGGAGATCCCCCTGTGGCGACTCGAACCGAATCACGTAGTCCTTGCTCTTATCCAGCACCACCCATGCCGGCGTGTATTGCGGCCCGTAGGTAATTCCGGAGTCCTCTTCCTCTACGGAGACTTGTGTACCTTCGACGTCGCTTTGCAACTGCACGCGCTGATGCGTTTTTGACAGCACCGAGGCGCAACCCGTGCCAACGACGAGAACAATGATGAGCACTCCGAGTCGGCTCCAATGCATGACAGGCCCCTCCTCATGAAACAAACGAACACCCAAGCCCGGCGAGCAGTCCTTTGCGGCTCCGCTGCGAACCCTAACGTGTGAGCCCCCGGGCATATTAGAGACGAGGCTTGGCGCGTGCGGTTCCCTTGCGTGCCAAGCCTCCCTGGGATCATACAGCATCGCAGGGACGCGGTCTGAATGCCGTTGAGGTTTCACGAAAAAGGCGAGCGCAGGGGCAAGCCCTGCGAGGCGAACACGCGTAGTCCGTGCGTCGCCTCGCAGGGCGTGCGCTTGCGCCCGCCTCAGAAATGAAAACCTACCGGCATTCGGCACAGTCCCTGGGCTTGTGAGGAACTCTTATCTTTAGAACGACTTGGGTTCGTTCGTGCTCGTGCTTGCGTCACTGCCGGTGGCGACCGCCTCGGCGTCGTTGCCGCTGCTACAACCGCCGTTGCTGCCGTTTCCGCAGCCGGGTGTGGCCGCCGTAGTCGCTGGTGACGCGACGGACGCTGCTGCGCTGACTTCCGGCGCCGGCGCGTCCGCTTGCATCAGCGCGGCTTCGCGGTCCTTTTGCAGCAGCTTCTTCTTCGGCTTCGGCAGCGTCGGCCAGCCGCCGAGGATCATGTTTAGCGGATGCTTCACCGTGTCGCTGACGGCACTTGCCTCGTAGCCGCAGTGGGCCATGCATTGCGCGCACTTGTCGTGCTTGCCCGTGCCGTAAAGGTCCCAGTTCGTCTCCTCCATCAACTGCTTGAAACTCGGCACATACGGCTCCTCGAGGTCGCTCGCCATCAGGTAGCACGGCCGCTGCCAGCCGAAGACGGTGCGCAATGGATTCCCCCACGGCGTGCACTCGTATTCCTTCTGGCCCATCAGGAACTCGAGGTAGAAGCGCGACTGATTCAGCGGCCAGCGCTTCTCCGGCTTGTCCAGCAACGCGCGGAAGAACTGCTTCGTGCGCTCCCGGGCGAGGAAATGCTGCTGATCCGGCGCCTTTTCGTAGGCGTAGCCCGGCGAGATCATGCACATATCCACCTTCAGGTCGGTCATGTAGTTGAGGAACTCGCGCATCTCCGCGACGGTGTGGTCGTCGAAGATGGTCGTGTTCGTGGCGACGAGAAAACCGCGCGACTTCAACTCCTTGATCAGGTCAACGACCGTGTCGAAGACCCCTTCCTTGCAGACGGAGCGGTCGTGCGTCTCGCGCATGCCGTCGAGGTGCAGGGAGAAGATGAGGTTGTTGTTGGGCTTGAACTCGTCAATTTTCTTCTCGAGCGGCAGGCCGTTGGTGCAAAGATACGTAAAGCGGTTCTGCTTCACCGTGACCCGCTCGACAATGTCGTGAATCTCCTTGTGGATCAGCGGCTCGCCGCCGGCAATGCTGACGACCGGGGCGCCGCACTCGACGACGGCCTGCTCGCATTCCTCGGCGCTCATGCGCTGGCGCAGGATCTGCGCGGGGTGCTGAATCTTGCCGCAGCCCTTGCAGGCGAGGTTGCAGGCGAGCAACGGCTCGAGCATCAGCACAAGCGGGTAGCGCTTGCGCATCAGGAGCCGGTTCTTCATTACGTACCAGCCGACCTTCGCGGCAATGCGTGCGGGAATTCCCATATTCGTGCAATCCTTCGCGAGTTGGACGTGCGAGCGAGTATCAGCGCAGCGAGATGACGTCGCCGTGGCAGCCCAGTGTCATCTTCCGGGGCGCACCACGGCTCCCCGCAAACTAGACAGCCGACGTGCCGAGCACAACCCCCCACTTTTGCGTTGGGTGCAGCCGGCTTATGTTGGGCCACAAAATTAAACCACCCGCGCATTGAGATCCGTAATTTCAAGCCCACCGGCCGCGGCCCGTGGGCCCCACGCGTTGAATTCGACCCACGTGCCTTCGCGTCCGCTTTGCGCGCAACGAACCAGTCAAGAACCGTCGGCGTGCAACCCGCATGCTGAATGAACGCGCCTTCGCTCCCGCTGGCGGAACGGGTAGGCAGACACGGACGCTCGCCCATTGTATGTAGTTCTGTCTCAAACTTTTTTCTGCAACAAGAGCTCGCTGCTTTCCGTTACGTGCCGGCTGCGGGGGAAGATGGCTGGCTGGTGACAGGTGCAGCGACTCGTAAGACTCCAGCGAGTTGAGTACTCCGGGCACGACCAAAGCATGAGTGGCAGCCACTCGCACGCAGTACGGGAGACGCGCGGTTGGAGACTTTGCAGTGCCGCGCGTGCCCCCTACCTTTCCGCCGGAGATGCGTAGCGCGGGATGCGCTTCGCTGTCGCGCGGCGGCGAAAGATCCCTTGCGTGAATAAGGGAGCTTACGTCGCGCCCAGTTCTTCGCTCTGGCTCCAGTGAATGTGGGCTTGGAGCCGGCCGGTCGCGGTGGCCTCAATGGTTACACGGATGCCAATGGCCGTCAGGTCGCGAGGCAATTCGGGGTCGCGGCGACGTTGCTCGTCGAAGGCTCGCTTCAACGCGGCAACGTGCTCCTCGGCGTTGTCGTGGCCACTGTAGGAGGCCCCGTTTCCGGGTAGATGGTGCGGCAGGGAACTGTGAACCGTGAGGCCCGGTTGGCCGGCTACGGCTTGCGTCGCCAGGACGTCGCCCTCGGGCAGCGCGGGCCAAACCCGAATCAAGGCGGCAAACACGCTGCGCAACAGGGCGCGCAGCCGCAGAGGCACCTCAACGTGGCCGAGCGCCTTGGCCATGCCGCTGGGCTCTTCCAACTCCCGTCCCTGGGCTCGAGCGGCCTCGCGGCACAATTGGTACGCCTCGGTGGCCGGCAACCCCAGCGGCGTGGACATCACCGCAGGGGGCACGGCGCCACTTCCACCGCCGAGCGCGGGGAGGCGCGCTTCGAGTTCGAAGATGGCTCGCATGGTTGCGGCCCACGTCCAGCGGTCGGCGCGCTCTGCAAGAAGTTGCGCCACGGCCGCCCGGGCGCGCGCCCACCGGGCCTGCGCGTCGGCCGGTTCGAGTACGGCGAGCAATCCGGCGTGCAACGCTTCCCCTTGCTGCGCCGTCGCGACGCGGCGCCCCGTGGCCCGGTTCCACACGTGGCTTTGCCCGGCGACGTTCGAGCGGTCGCGGCCGTGCACGTGCGGCAGCGACTTCACCGTCAAGCGGTAGCTTCGTCCCTCGAGCGAAAGGGGCACCACCAAGCGGCCGCTCGGCCCGACCGGCTGAGCAACCGTGTCGAGCAACTCGTCCGCTTCTTCGCGCGGCAGTCGAGCACTGTGCACGGCGAGTGTCTCGGCGAGCGGCTGCAACCCCGGCGGCGGCGCATTCGGGTCCACCCCGGACTCGATCAGCAGAACGAGAATATCATGGCTTTCAGGCGCAAATCCGGATACGGCAAAATCCACGGGACGGCATCCGGTAACGGGACGGTTCATGTCGGGTTCGGCGCCGTGACTCAGCAGCAGACGCACCATTCCGGCG
>SKZP01000113.1 GCA_007127275.1 Planctomycetota bacterium | reverse complement strand
GGATGATGGAGGGGTTCCGGCCGTTTCCGGGGATGACGGAGTGGAAAGAGGTATACGAGGCGGACGAGTTATTCCCGGTGTTTGCGAACCGTTTGCTTTCGCCGAAGCGGCCGGAGTGGGAGGCGTACCTGACGTGGAGCGGCTTTGACCCGGCCGATCCGCCGGACCCGCTGGCGATTCTTGCGGTGACGGAGGGGCGCCGGCAGACCGATTCCTACGAGGTGTTCCCCTGCCCTGTGCCGGATGAAGAGGGGCGCTATTCGCTGCGCTTCTTTTCGCACGGTATCCGCTGGTTGCCCGAGGAAACCATGAACCGCATCGAGGCGCTGCAACCGGGCGAGCCGCTCGGGATGATGCTGGACCAATCGAACGAGCACGACCCGCAGGCGGTGGCGCTGCGCACGCATGGCAAGCAGGAATACTGGTTCATCGGCTATGCGCCGCGTTACCTCGCCCGCGACCTGCGCACGTTGTCCGTGCAATGCCCGAGGGAGACGGTCGAGCTATCCGTGGCACGGGTGAACCCGCGCGCGCCGGCGCAACAACGGTTGCTTTGCCAAGTGCGAACGTGCTGGCCGAGCGAGTTCCGGCCGTGCGCCGGCGAAGAGTATCAACCGATGGTCGAGCTTCCCGAGTTGGCCGGGCAAGGGTAGGTGTTGCGTGAAGGAGCATGACGTCGAGGTAAGCGCGCTCGATTGGCTACGCAAGCTGGGCTACCAGCTTGCGAGCGGGACCGATTTTGCCCCGGACCAGCCGGGCAGCGAGCGCAAGAGCTACCGTGACGTCGTGTTGCCGGAGCGGCTGCGCCGTGCGGTTGCCGCGTTGAACCCGGCGCTGGACGCGGCCGCGGTGGAGAACGTCGTGCGTACCGTAAGCGGGCCGCCGCACCCGAGTTTGGTTCAGAACAACCGCTGGCTGCATGAGGCGCTGGTCGAGACGCGAGGGATCGAGGTTGAGTATCGCGACCGCCAGACAAAAGAGACCCGCGGCGGCTGGGCACGCTTGGTCGATTGGGAAAACCCCGAGGCCAACGACTGGCTCGCGGTGCAACAACTCAACGTCGTCGGTCCGACGGGCAAGGCGATTCGGCCTGACTTGACCGTGTTCTTGAACGGGCTGCCGGTGGCCGTCGTCGAGTTGAAAGACCCGGCGAGTCTCGCGGCGAGTTTGGGAACCGCCGTCGAGCAATTCCAGCGGTACATGAGCCCGGACCGCGGCGCGCCGGACTTGTTCGTGCCGAACGTGTTGCTGGTGGTCTCCGACGGGATGCTCACCCGGGTGGGCTCGATTACCAGCGGGCGCAGCCGATTCATGCCGTGGCGCCCCGACGAAGGCGGCGAGCCGACGCTTGAGGCGCTGGTAAACGGGCTGCTACGGCCGGAGGCGTTGCTAGGCTACATCCGGCATTGCGTCACGTTCGAGGAAGACGAGCGGGGCGAGATTGCCAAGAAGATTGCCGGCTACCACCAATTCCGCGCGATCCGCAAGGCGTGGTCGAGCTCGAAGCAATCGCTCCGGGCGCCCGCCGGCGATGGCGACGGCCGCGGTGGCGTGGTCTGGCACACGCAAGGTTCCGGCAAGTCGCTCACGATGGTCATGCTGGCCGGGGCGCTAATGCGCGACACGGCGCTTGAGAACCCGACCATCGTCATGGTCACCGACCGCAACGACCTCGACTTCCAACTCTTCGACACCTTCGCAATGAACCATCGCCTGCTCGGCGAAGAGCCGGTGCAAGCGGAAAGCCGCCACCATCTCGGGCAGTTGCTCGACCGCGCCTCCGGCGGTGTGATCTTCACGACGATTCACAAGTTCGCCGAGGCGCACAAGGCCGTCTCCGAGCGTGCGAATATCATCGTCATGGCCGACGAGGCGCACCGGAGCCAATACGGTTTCTTGGACGGCGGCGCAAAGCGCATGCGCGATGCGTTGCCCAATGCGACGTTCCTCGGCTTTACCGGCACGCCGCTCGACCGCGACGACCGCAGTACCCAGCGCGTCTTCGGCGACTATGCCGACGTGTACGACATCCGCCAGGCAGTGGAAGATGGCGCGACGACACCGCTCTATTATGAGTCGCGTATCGTCAAGCTCACCGTGGACGAAGCGGGAGTAGAAGAGGCGGAAAAGACCATTGCGCACACGGCCGCCGTCGAAGATGCCGGCGAGGATGTCGAAGAGAATACGCGCATCCGCCTATGCGACATCGTCGGTGCGCAAGAACGTATCGAGCGGCTGGCCGACTTCATCGTCGAGCATTGGGAGAAGCGCCGCGAGGCGATGGAAGGCAAGGCAATGATCGTCACCATGAGCCGCGACATTGCCGCGCGGCTCTATGAGGCGATCAAGCAGCGCCGGCCGCAGTGGCACGACACCGACGATGACAAGGGCCACATGAAAGTGGTTGTCACCGAGGGTAAGGACGACGAAGAGCCGTTGCGCCAGCACGTCCGCTCGAAGGGGGACCGCAAGCGGCTTGCGCAGCGATTCAAAGACCCGGAGAGCGACTTCCGCCTCGCCATCGTGTGCGATATGTGGCTGACCGGCTTCGACTGCCCGCCGGCGCATACGATGTACCTCGACAAGCCGCTTGCGGGGCACAACCTGATGCAAGCGATTGCCCGCGTCAACCGCGTATACGGCGACAAGCCGGGCGGCTTGATTGTCGATATGCTCGGGCTCGCCGATCAACTCGCCGACGCCATCGCGACGTACACCGAAGCGGGCGGCACCGGCACAGCCGTCAAGCAGGTTCAGGACGAAGCGGTGCCGGCGATGCAGGCTGCGTATGAGAAGCTGCGCAACTTCTTTCACGGCTGCGACTATGGGCCAGCGCTGCAAACGAAGCCCGAAAGCGCGTTGAGCGTGTATATGCGCGCGATCGACCACGTTTTTGCGCAAGAGGAAGGCTGGAAGCGCTTCCGCCGACTGGTCAAGGAGCTGGCGACGGCGTTCGCGCTGGCCGTGCCGCGGCCGGAAACGGAGCCGATCGCCGAGCACCTTGCATTCTTCCAGCACGTCGCCGCAATGATCCGCAAGCGGCTCGCCGACGAGGCGGACGAAGACGACGCGCGCGCCAAGCAACGCGACGTAGACGCAGCCGTGCGGCAAGTCATCGGCGGCGCCGTGGACGCACACGACGTCATCGACCTGTTTGCCGCCGCCGGGCTCGACGAAGCGCGCCTCGACATCCTCTCCGACGACTTCCTCGGCCGCGTTGCTGCGCTCGAAGAAAAGAACCTCGCGCTAGAAACGCTGCGCAAGCTGCTCAACGACCAGATTCGAGTCTTCGAGCGCACCAACCTAGTCAAGAGCAAGCGCTTCCGTGATGCGCTCGAAGACGCGCTTTCGCGCTACACCAACAAGGCCATCACCACCGCGGAGATGATTACGCGGCTGATCGACCTGGCCAAGTTTATCCGCGAAGCCCGGAACGAAGGCAACGAACTAGGACTTTCCACCGAAGAGGTGGCGTTCTACGATGCGCTTGCCGACAATAGCTCAGCGAGAGACGTTATGGGCTCCACTAAGCTCCGCCTCATGGCACGCGAGCTAACCGAAATGATCCGAGAGCTCCCCAAGCTAGACTGGACCCAACGCGAGTCCGTCCGCGCCGACCTACGCCGCCAAGTCCGCCGACTACTAGCCAGATACGGCTATCCCCCCGACCTCTCCGACGACGCAACCGCCTTGGTCCTACGCCAAGCGGAGTTATCGACAGCGGGGGATGGCTCGGCGATCTAAAGTTGGCGATCTCATATTTCTAGCCAATGTTGCCAAACTCCTTAATTGGTTGCTAACAAGTCTAGCTTGCAATCGCAATCGTCGATAAGATCGTTAACCGGTGTGAGGGCCTTGCATCGCCCCGGCATGGGGGGGTGGACTCTCTCGGCCCCAAAGGAGGCAAGCCATGTATGGAGTAGAATTCGCAAGGAAGCGCCTGCACGACATCGAGCAAGATTCCGAGTATTGGAAGATTGACCACGATAATGCGATGGCCTGCCTTGCATTTGAAGATTCGCTTCGTTCGTGCGTGAATCTGTTCGAAATGTGTGTGCGAGTGAGCGACAATCTGTGGGAGCTAATGCTTCGGAGCACGATCACTCCCGAAGAGGCTGATTCGCAAAGTCGTGAACTGTTTGAGGCTTGGCGTAACCTCGGCGTCGTAATTGAGAAAAAGTTGCTTGAATTTGAGGCGCACGGCTACCCCGTCGAATATTCGAGCGAGTTCCGCCATCGGTACGAAGAAGTAAAGTGGATGTTGTCGCCGAGCAGCGAAGCACTCCGAGACAGCAGTATCGTAAAAGCACGAGATGAGGCGATTGATGCTCTCCGTCGAGGGGAGATTTGCGACGGAGATGTACGTCATGTCGAAACCAGCGAGGACGACAACTCGTCGTAGTGTCCGCACACGTGAGTTCATCAAGGCTTTCGAGCAACTGCCGTCCGAGATTAAGAGTCTGGCGGAAAGGATTTACGAGATTTTTTGCGCGCACCCGGATGACGAACGGCTGAGAACGAACTCGCTTGAGGATTCCAAGAAGGCCAAGCACCGCGACGGTAGTTATTCGGTTCAGATCGGATATAGGTATCGAGCAATC
This sequence comes from Planctomycetota bacterium, assembly GCA_007127275.1. Lineage (GTDB taxonomy): Bacteria > Planctomycetota > UBA8742 > SKZP01 > SKZP01 > SKZP01. The sequence continues at coordinate 1,404 of SKZP01000113.1, read as the reverse complement.
TACGTCATTGACCGGGGGCCGAACAATGACGAGGCCGAGCAATACTGTTGGTATTGGATAGGGTCGCACGAGTCGTACAACAATTTTATCGGCTCCAAGTAACTCACAAGAGCAACGAACAGCATGAATTAGCCATCTGATGCTCTAGGTGACGACCTGTTGACAAAGAACCTCCCTTTCCATGCAAACCAACGGAAGCACACTCAACGGCAAGGCAATCGGTGGCGAGCGCAAGCGCGGCGGACCGAAGACGGCAGCTGGCAAGGCGCGTTCGCGGCAGAATGGGGTGCGGCATGGTGGGCGTACTGTGTTGCCCATCGTTGCGGCGCTGGGGGAGCGGGCCGAAGACTTCGAGGCGCTGCGTGAGGCGTTGGTGGCGGAGCTTGCGCCGGGGGATGGCTCGCCGCTTGTGACGCTGCTTGTGGAGCGGGCGGCGCGGCTATGGTGGCGGTTACATCGTGTTGAGCGGGCCGAGGCGATTGCGTTGGGGGAGTATGCCGACGCCGCCGACCGTGACGCGCTTGCTGCGGTCAACGAAGCGATGCGCAAGCCAAGCCGCGACCCCCTCGTGGAATTCGAGCAAGGCCGGCAACAAGATCGCATGGCACCGCTGGCGCCGGTGCGGCTTGCCGAGGAACTGACCGACTTGCGTGAGGCGGTGGCCGAGTTTGAACGCGAGGCAGCCGAGTATGCGCGGCTGCGCGACTTGCCGGCGGATGCGCCGATTGCGGACACCGCGGCCGATGCCGCAATGGAGTATATCGACATCGTTGCAAGCCCGGGCAACGACACTACGGAACCGCGTGCTCCGAAGGGCGGCTGGACGCGCCGCGCACTGGCCAAGCAACTCGCTTCGTGGGCTGGGCCGCCGCCGGCGGACTGCGGTGCGCAACCGGACTGGCTTGCCTACCTCGCCGAGCATTCGCGGCGCGCCGCCGTCGGAGAGGAACACAAGCGCGACCTCGTGGCGAAGCTCGCCGTGCACAAGCGCCAAGGGCGCCTGTTGCTCGACGAACGCCGCGCCGAGCGGATCGGCCGCGAGGAACGCCGAGTGGCGCGCGAATTGGAGCGCACATTGGAGCAAATCCGCACGTGGCGCGACGGCGCGTGACATGCCCCCCCCATGTTATGGAACGGATAAAGCCTTATATTCCGGGGCTTCGGTCCGTTTGTTGCGCAACGTTACGTAACAGTCGCGCAACGTTACGTAACAGTCGCGCAACGTTACGTAACAGTCGCGCAACGTTACCAGTTGCGCAACGTTCCTTACCAGTTGCGCAACACGCGACGGCCGCCTTTATCCCGCGAGTTTACGGCGTTGAACGCGAGATGGACGGGTAGAATGGGTGTGCAACGTTTCTAAGATTTTGGCCATAGTCGGGGGTGGAACACCATGGGCGGATT
>SKZP01000566.1 GCA_007127275.1 Planctomycetota bacterium | reverse complement strand
CCTCAATGTCGCCCGCGCCGATCCTCCCGCCTATGCGCGCTCGGTCGCCCTCGGCGACCTGCTCGACGACGTGGCACCGCGGCCGCCCTTGGCGGTCAATCCGAATCTCGTGGAGTCGGCTCGCTTCCGCGCCACGGAGATGGCCGAGCACAACTATTTCGAGCACCGAAGCGAAGTCACCGGCGACTGGCCCAACCGCGTTGTGCGCGACCACGGCTATCCGCTTGATCCGGCCCTGCCCAACGACACCAACCAACTCGAGTCGATTGCCGCCGGCTTTCGCTCTTTTCAAACCGCGCTTCGCGCATTGATCGAGGACATCGGCTTCGACCCGCCCGGCCACCGCATTCATCTGCTCGGGCTCGAGTCGTTCTGGCTCGATCAACGCGAAATCGGTGTCGGCTACGCCTATCGCAGCTCCTCGAGATACGGGCACTACTTCGCCTATCACACCGGCAAGCGCAGCGACAACCGGCCCTTCCTCACCGGCGTGGTCTACGACGACCGCAACGAAAACAACCGGTACGACTTCAACGAGGGTCTCGGCGACGTGACGGTCAGCGTCCGCGGTGCCACCCGAGCCGAGGTGACGACCATGCGCGCCGGCGGCTGGGCGGTGCGCACCGAGCGGCCGGGGACGCACGTCATCGAGGTACGCGGCGGCCCCTTCGAGGGGCTCGCCACCGCAACGGTGACCGTCGGCAGCGAGAATGTCGCGGTAGATTTCGTCTCCGGCCGCTCCCAGCCCCAAATCAACTTCGAAGGCGTACCGCTCGGTGCCGGGGAAACGGTACGCCTGAGCGGCAGCAACTCCTCCTCCTGCGGCGCCCTCGCCACGCAAGCCACCGCGCGTACCGAACTGGGCGGCACCGCTCTCTGCCTGCTCCTCGCGCTAACCCTGCTGACGCTGCTCAGGCGTGGCCGAACCGAACGGGATCTCGACGCGCAACGCCAGTGACGCACCCATGACGCCCGAGCATGGCCTCGACCGCCCCCCCGGCCAGCGACTCGTCGGCAACAACACCGCGCGCCCAGACCTTTTCTACCCTACGGCGAGCTCCGGTACGGCGGCGGACTTGCCGGTTTCGTCGCGCCAGTACGGCAAGTCCTTGAAACCCAGCGGCGAGGCGAGCAAGGAGTTGGGCAGCGCCTCGATCATGATGTTGTATTCGCGTACCGTCTCGTTGTAGAAGCTGCGGCTCCAGGCAATCTTTTCTTCGATCGCGGTGAGCTCGCGCATCAGGCGCCGGTAGGCGTCGTTCGTCTTGAGCTCGGGATAATCCTCCACCGTGACGGTGAGGTCGCGGGCGATGGCGCTGACGGCGTTCTCGATCTGCATCATCTCCGCCCCCGTTTTCGGCGTCGCGCCGAGTCCCGTCGAGCGCAGCTTCGTTACCTTTTCCAGCACGTCCTTTTCGTGCTGCACGCTGGCCTCGACGGTAGAGACGAGGTTGGGAATCAGTTCGCGGCGCATCTTGAGCAACACGTCGATCTGCGCCCAGGCGCTTGCCACCCGGGTACGGTAACCGACGAAGCGGTTGTAGAGCGAGATCGTCAGCGTCGGAATCATGATGATCACACCGGCAATGCCGCCGCCGATCAGCCCGGAGACGAACACCTCGATCATCCCGAAGTTCACGGTCAGCCACGCGAACAGACCGACGATCGCCCCCCAGACGACGAAGACCGAGGCGACACGGAAGCGGGTTTCTTTGGCCTCGGCACGGTCGACCCACTCGTCGCGCGGCAGCGGGGTGAGCACCAGCGGCACGTTGCCTTCCTGAACGAGCAACAACGGTGTGCGCGTCGCCGGCACGTCGGAGCGCTTCTCCGGCTCGGGCTCGGGCGCTTCCCCCTCGACGTCCATCGGCGTGAGATCCTCGTCGAACTCCACACCGACCTTGGCGTCGTCCGATTGCTTGGACAGCTTGCCCTTTCCGGCTTTCTTGCTGCGCCGTTCGAGGCGCTGTGCGGCCCGCTGCTGGCGCTCTCCCTGGTCTCGGCGCGCCTGGCGCTTCTGCGCCATCTTGCCGAGCGATTGTTCGCCGCGCGGTGCCCCGAAGAGCGAATTGAAGATGCCCACCGAGCCGGCCGTATTCGCTTCCTTACGCGTGCGGTCGTAGACTCGCGTGCGTGCCTCGCGCAACTCGCCGTTGTCGTCGTCGCTCGCCGCCGGTTGCGACCCCTCCATGCGCGGGTTCTTTACGAGCACGCCGCAAGCGCTCGCGTTCCCCTTCCAGGGGATGTAGGTGAGGCTATGGCGGTAGCGGCCGATGCGGTCGGACTTCGAGGGCGGGTAGTCGATGCGCGCTTTGCGAACGTCGACCTCGATTTCGATGTCGTCCTCGACAAGGAAGGTGCGCGCATAGCGAGTGGTGTCCTGGATCGTCACCCAATACCGCTCGGTCCGCGTGCCGTTCTTCGTGCTCACCGTCCGCGTGCGCTCTTCTTCGAGCGTGTAATGAAAATAGGCGCACGGCTGCCCGAAGTGTGGCGCCACCGCCGGGTGCGGCACGCGCAGCCGCCCCTCGACCCAGACGTCGTCCTTGATATTGACCAGCCGCAGCGGCATCGGCGTGGCCTTCTGGATCATGTAGTTTTCCTCGTCCATCTTCGCCGCTTCCCGCCACATCCAGATTCCTGCGGCCAGCAGGATGATGCCGGAGATCAGCGTGCCGGTGAGGATGGTCGGCAGCTCGAAGCTTTCCATCCAGGCGGCCCAGATGAATACGATGGCAACACCAAGTGCGATGATGCCGATCCCTTTGAGCACGCCGAGCGTGAAGGCCCAGTCTCGGTGCTTGTGCTGCTTCTTTCGCTCTTCACGGCTTTCCGGTGTTTCGTTGCGTGCCATGCGGGATCCTGCGGAAAAGGGAAACGGACTTTGCGCGCACCTTCCGAACGAAGAAACGCGCACAACGGTAACTTGCGCGGCGACGCACCGGGAAACCGGCCTCACCGATTGCGTTCACGCCGGGTTGAATTCGAGCAAAGCGTGCGGTGAATGTACGACGCGTACTCGCACATCCACGGACTGTCGGAGTACGGAGTTAGACAAGCCGGTGCGGCGTCTCGTCGTCGCGGCGGCTGGGGTCGTCGCGCAGGGCCACGGGGGGACCGAGCACCTCGGCGAGCACGATTGCCCGCCGCAGATCGTCGTGCTCCAGCGGGCCGAGTTGGAACCCGCCGGTCGTCTCGTGCTCGCCGCTCTCCTCGCGTCGGCGCGCCGCCATGGTGGACTGCTGCGCTTTGCGATCCCGCTGCGCCTCGGCGCGATCTCTCGCCTCGCGGGCTTGGGCGCGCATTTCCTCGAAGCGCTCCGCCGGGGCCTTGCGTCGCAGCAGTTCGTCGGCCATCTCGCTCGCCGGACGCGGCGATGCCGGCACCGGCTCCCAGCCCGATTCCTCGTCATCTTCCTTCCCGCGTCCCTCGCGCAGCACCTGGCGCTGCTGGCGTTGCTGGCGCTTCTTCTCCGCCTCTTCCTTTTTCTTCGCCTCGGCGACCGTGGAGGCGATCCCCATGATGATGATGATGAGGATAATGATCAGCGCACCGAAGTCGAACGCCAGAATGGGCGCAATCAGCTCGGCTAGCCACAGCGAAGTCGATAGAGCAAGGGACATGAGCATGAGTGGTTGCTGGCTGGTCGTGAAGCCTTGACGTACTCGCTTGTTTGTCGCCCACCAGGGGGCTTTCAGTCGCTCGGACGCGGGGGCCGTCAGCATACGCGGCGAGTGGTCGCGACATGTCGCGGCATGGGCGGAACCCAGGCATGTACCGGTGTGCGGCTCGGCGTTCGTGCTCGCGCCCCGGAAGCGGAGAGCTGCGCCCTCGGCCTCCGGGACGACGACACGCGAAGCCGTCCACTGCCACCGACCGCTCCTAGGTGCTCTCCTCTTGACCCTTCGAGATCGAGGAGCGCATCTCGGTGTCGGCCTGGATGTTGCGCAGCTTGTAGTAGTCGTGCAACCCGAGGTTGCCTTCGCGGAAGGCCTGGGCGATCGCCTTGGGGATTTCCGCCTCGGCGAGGACGACCTTGGCGCGGTTCTCTTGGGTGAGCGCCTGCATCTCTTGCTCGGCGGCACGGGCGATCGCGGCGCGCTTTTCGGCGGCGGCCTGGGCGACGCGCATGTCGGCCTCGGCCTGGTCGGCCTGCAGCTTCGCACCGATGTTCTCGCCGACATCGACATCGGCAATGTCGATCGAGAGGATCTCGAAGGCGGTGCCGGCGTCGAGGCCGCGGCCGAGGACCGCCTTGGAGATGCGGTCCGGGTTCTCGAGCACCTCCTTGTGCGAGCGGGCCGAACCGATTGCCGAGACAATCCCCTCGCCGACGCGCGCGATGATCGTTTCTTCGGTGGCACCACCGATCAGCCGCTTCAGGTTGGCGCGCACGGTGACGCGTGCCTTCACCTTCAGCTGAATCCCGTCCGCAGCGACCGCGTCCACGGTGGACTTGCCGCTGGCCGGGTTCGGGCAATCAATCACCCGTGGGTTGACGCTGGTGGCGACGGCGTCGAAGACGTTACGCCCGGCAAGGTCGATGCCGCAGGCCTCGGAGAACTTCAGCGAAAGGTCGGCGCGGTCGGCGGCAATGTAGGCGCGGGTTACCGCGGGGACATTCCCCTTGGCGAGGAAGTGTGCCTCGAGGGCCCTCGTCGTTACGTCGGTAAGCCCCGCCTGCACGAGCGCGACCTTGTTGATCACGACGATCTTCGCGTCGACCTTGCGGAAGTACATGCCGATGATCTCGAGCAGCGAGACCTGCGCGTTCGACATATACGCCTGGAACCACAGGCCGATGAACTTCGAGATAAAGATGAACGCCCCCAGCAGGAGCAAACCGAGGATGATCAGTACAATGATCAGCGCCGGCGAAAACTCGTCGTTCTGCGCAAGCCACAGGGGTAGGCTCTCGGAGCCGGCGGCCAAGAAGGGTAGCAGACTGCCCATCTTCGGGATCCTTTCGTGTCGTGGGGGGATGAGTAGACGTGTCGCTTGTTGCTGAAGGCTAACGAATGCTTTGGCGGCAGGCGGTCAACAAATCCGCGTTTCGCGCGTCGAATCAGCCACTAGCTCCCCAGTTTCGCCTGCGCCTCTTCCGCGATGCGGGTCAGCGCTTGCAGCGTATTGCGAAGCTCTTGCGGGTCGGAGGTTTGGGTAAGGTGCGAGTCGACGATCACGAAGCGTTCCTCGCCGTCAAGTGTGGCGACGGCAACGCAGCCGCCCTCCAACTCGGCGTTGAGTTCGAGCGCCTTCTTCGCCTGGCTCTCCTGAAAGGCCACGCCGGTGTCGCAGCGCACCTTCAGTTGAATGGTTTCGTCTTCGAGCTTGCGAAAGGTCGCATAGATCTCGAAGTTCTTTTCGCCGACGCGCATCTGCACGTGAAAGCCGTCGTCGGTGCGCTCGGCAATGGCGCCGGGAATGACGAGCACGCTCTTGTAAAGCGTTTCGACGTCCCCCTCCTTGAGTTCTTCGCCGCCCGTGTGGACCGAACTGGGCAATGCCGATTCCTGCTCGACCGAGACTCCGAGCTTGCGCAGTGCCTGCACGGCGACCTGCGCATTCTCGGGGTCATTCTTCTTCTCCATCAACTTATCCACCGACTTCGATTCGCCGACATCTCCCAAGAGGCGAATCGCGACCCAGACGATTGCCGGGTCGATGTCGTCGAGCAAGGGAAGAAGTTTCGGCGCCGCCGTCGTTTGATGGTGGCGCAAAATCTCGCGGATCGCGCGGGGCCGCGTGCGAAAGTCGTACAGCCCGTTGATCGCGTCGTCGAGCGTCATCTCGGCATTCTTGACCATGCGAGAATTCTCCGTAACAAGGCAGGATGCGGAACTCCCGTAGTGTCGTAGAGTGGGAGCGAAACGTCAAGCATCGCCGGGGTGGTATGTTTCCTCAACGACAAGAGGCGCACGGACCTCGGCTGGTTGCACGCTCGATGACTCGTGAAAGGGCCACGCCGCGGCCGCACCACCTCCGACGACAACTCTCCAAACGTCCGCGTTTG
>SKZP01000641.1 GCA_007127275.1 Planctomycetota bacterium | reverse complement strand
CGTTGAGCGTCACGAGCGAAGGCTATGCAAGGCGGTGGAAGGTGAGCGGCGCAGGCGTGACGAGCGCTTCAGGGTCCGAATCTTGCCGGGCTTCGCAGCGTGGTGCGCCCACATGATTCTTCCGTGGGCCCTTCCGAGCCAAGGCAGAGCGGGTGCAGGGGTTCTTGCGACGGAACTCGGGGGTCAGAGCCAGCCTTGTTCGCGGTACCAGTCCGCCGTTTGTGTGAGGCCGTCTTCGACGCTGATTTGCGGCGTCCATTGCAGCTCGCGTGTCACTTTGCCTGGGTCGCAGATCCACCAGCGTGCACTGATTTCGCGGGCCTTGTCCGGGGTCAGGGACGGCTTCCATCCGAACAGCTTGTGCAGCAGGGCTTGCCAGCCGGCCAATGCGCGCAGTAGCGGCAACGGCACGTATACCGGCATGACGAGCTTCTTTGGTAGCGCTCGCTGAATGATCCCCAGCAAGTCGGCAATGTAGTAGGAGTCCGGATTCGCGATCAGGTACGTCTTGCCCACGGCAACCTCGCCCGGCGCTTCGGCGGCGACGACGCAGGCGTCGACGAGGTCGTGAACGTGGATCATCCCTGTCATCGCACTGGGAATGCCGAAGTACGGGCGCAGCCCGAACAGCAGCGCGCCCGACTTGACGAGCTTGAAGAACTCGAGGATGTCGGCGTCGCGGGGACCGTAAACGGCCGTCGGCCGCAAAATCACCCACGGCCAGGTGCGTGCCCCGTCGGCGGCGTCGAGTTCCTTGATGCGCTCTTCGCCGAGCTTTTTCGACTTGCCGTAGAGGGACATGGGCGCGTCGGGCGACTCCTCGGTGACCGGCTTGTCGCGCGACGGTGCGGGGCCGCCGGCGGCCTGGCTGCACACGTAGACGAAGCGCTCCAGCGTCTCCGCTGCCGCCTTTTGCGTCGCGCGAAACACCACCGCGGTCCCTTCGCCGTTGACGCGGGTGAACACTTCCTCGTTCGGCGCCGAGGTAAGCCCGGCAACGTGAAACACCCAGTGGCAGCCCGCCACGGCCCGTTCCACGCTTTCCGCGTCGGTAATGTCGCCGATGAACTTCGTGTACTTGCCTTCTGCTGCGGCAAGATTGGAAAGGTCGCTCGTTTCTCGGCAAAGGATGCGCACGTCGTGACCCAGCGCAATCAAGCGGTCCACAAGGTGCGAGCCGACGAAACCGTTCGCGCCGGTAACAAGGCAAACGCGCGGCGAGGAAGAGGCAGGGTGAGTGGGCGAGGCGGAGGTTTCCATGCTTTGCGTGCGGGCGGGGTGTTTTTGGTGGAGTCTAGTTGTGTGCGTGCGCGGATACGTGGGTTGTAGTTTGCCCGCTGCCCCAACGGAATAGCCGGCCGCACTCTTTGTGCGCGTACTGCGAGGAAGGTTTCGTTCCCAGCGTAGCCTCGCAGGGACAGACCGTGCGTTGCCGAGGGTGAGTGCGAGCGCCCGAATGCCGGTACGTTTTGCGGTGGTACGTGGTTTTCTGAAGCCTTTCGACTGCGTCGGTGGGCTCCCGCTCTCTGCAGGGGAGGAAGCAAGTTGCAGCGGCTCACAAGTGGTTGCATACGACCCTCCGACGTAGTCGGCGGGCTTGGCGCGAATGCCGGTACCCAACATTTCTGATGCCGCGTACACCCTGGGCTTTGCTTGCTTGGCAGGCCGTTGCGGATGCGTCGGACGTAGGTTTCGTAGCGCTACTCGAGCACTTCAATGGCGCTCGGTTCGCGGTCGTAGTGCTGCGCCAACGCGGTAAGATATTGCTGGGAAAACGCCCCGTTACCGAACACGTAGCGCGAGAGCAGACGGTATACGGGGTGCGTGATGTTCATCTCTTCCTCGACGGTAACTTGCGTGCGTGGGCTGTCGGATTCGTCGAGCGCTTCGAGGCGGTAGGTCCACGTCGCGGTGAAGGAGCGCCGTTCTACGCCGGCCAGACTGCGCACGAGTTTGTGCGGTGCCTCGCTCTCCTCGGTGACCAGTGTGCGCCGCTCGCCGCGTTTGTGGCGTTCGCGCCATAACGGCTTTCCCTGCTGCTCGCCGTATACCTCGACCTCCGCAAGCTCCGGGCGCCACTCCGGCTCCCGCCGGTGATCCGTGAGCAGTTCCCAAACCTCCTCCACCGAGGCTGGCAGCGTCAGTCGCCGGCGGGCCCGGTAGGTCTCCGGCAGCCGCTGACCAATCAAGGCGAGCAGTCCGACGAACAGGAACAGCCCGAGAACAACGAAGAAGACCCACATATGCAATGTTCACTGTTCGAAGGTTCAAGCGCTACGGCGCGGCACGCAATGAAACACGACGCGAGGAAAGGCAAGGTCCCGTCCAAGCCTCCGCCCCAGCCGAGGTCCGCAACGCCGCCAGCGGGGTGTGCAGCCATCCGCAATGCCAGTTACGTACCGCTCTCGGCGTTGTCGTCTCGTTCATCCAGAACCACCGGGCGGTCGCGCACCGCGTCGACAATGCAGAAGAAACCGAAGGCGTCCGCAGCCTCGGTGGGACAACGCAATTGGTGGGGCGTATTTGGGCCGACGTACACGACGTCCCCCGGTGAGATTGACTCCCACTTGCCGTCCAGCCACACTTCGCCGCGGCCCGACTCGGCAATGATGGCATGAATGTGGCGGTGTTTTTCAAACGAGGAGAAGCCCCCGGGACCGACCTCGAAGTGGCGCAAGTGAAAGTCGCACGGATCCGGTCCGAGTCGCCCGACAAGCTCGCGACGCACGACCCGCGCCCAGCCGGGGGCCTCTTGCGCTTCCGCGCGGGTGTCCCCGGCAGCCGGGCTGTTGTCGCTTTCGTTGTCATGGTCACCGGGGGGGGCTTCTTGCGCGGGCTCGCTCGTGCAACTCGGATTCGGTTTGTAGCTCATTTCCGCCACCCCTTCGAAGCCGCGCTTGCTGCGCCGGTGCACGCGGAACGCCGCCTGCCCCGCCGGCGCCCGCGTGGCGGCCTGCGGTTCGCTGGGCTCCTCCTGCGTGGCTGGCTCACGCCCATTCGCGTCCACGTCGCAGGCAAAGCCCGCGGCCGGCGTCGACGCATCCTGATTCGTTGCAGGCGCTGCCTTTGCGGGCACATTCGTTGAGTGACCGTTGCCCTTCGTCTGTTTATTCGCCGAGTGCGTATTCGCCATCACACACAAGCCGTTGATTCGCCGCCGCACAATCCCGAAGCTTGCCAGTGGCATCCTAAACTCTACCGGACTCGGCGCAAGCACGAACTCGCCGAAGAGCTCGCCGTATGCACCTTCACGCGAGGGAGTGGAAAGCGCCTGCGCACGGCATGAAACAAAGCAGGCAACAGGTCACACCCACGGGGTACGGCGTTGTCCGCAGGCGGATTCTCCGGTTGTGGGGCGTACGGGCCGCCGGCCTTCCGTGCGAAAGAGTTTTTTTGCAACACGCACGTGCTGGCTGCACGGCTGCACCGCTGCACCGTTGGGGCGTGATGAGGGCTTGACCTTTCGGTGGGTGGCGCCGTAGCATTTGTTCAATCCTTGGGCGCCCGTTGTGCGTGACTGGTCGTGTCGTGGGGCTGCTGGCTTGATCTGGCAGCGCCGGTGTGTCCCCCGCCTTCACCCTCCTTTCCGGGCCGCGTCCGCTCCGTCATTTTCCGAAGCGAGGCTCATGTGACCGTCTTCGCCATTGTTTCCGACATTCACGCGAACCTGGAAGCGTTCGAACGCGTCCTGGAGGATATTGCCACCAAGGACATCCAGGACATTTTTTGCCTCGGTGACATCATTGGCTACGGACCCAATCCGCGCGAGTGCCTCGAACTCGCCCAGAAATACTGCCGCTTCAGCATGATTGGCAATCATGAGGAAGCGGTGATGATGATTGCCGAAGATTTCAATGACCGCGCCCGCCAGGCGGTCGAGTGGACCCGCAATCAACTCAATGACAAGACGGTGCCGCGCGAGCAGCGCCGGGAATATTGGAACTACCTCGACAAGCTCCAAAAGATGGAGATGCTCGAGAAGGGGCGTTTCTTGTTCGTGCACGGCTCGCCGCGGGTGCCGACGAAGGAATACATCATGCCACGCGACGTGCAAGACGCGGGCAAGATGCGGGCCATCTTCGAAATGGTGCCGCAAGTTTGCTTCGTCGGTCACAGCCACGTTCCGGGCGTGTATACGGAGCAGGATTTAAGATATATTCATCCGCGGCAGATGAAGGAAAGCAAGTTTGAGTTTCCCTCGGAAAGCAAAATCATTATCAACGCCGGAAGCGTTGGCCAGCCGCGCGACCAGGATCCACGGGCGTGCTACATCACCTTCACCGAGGAGTGGGTGCAGTTCCACCGCGTCTTCTACAACGTCAGTGCCGTTGTCGAGAAGATCCAGAACTCGGGAGGGCTGCCGCAGTACCTCGCCGACCGCCTGCGCGAGGGGAAGTAGCAGTGACGTCGAGTGCGGAGACGCCCTTCCCCCACTCTGCCCGCACAACTATAATTGCCGGCGGGAAACGGAACTGCCGCTCCTCACGTCATGCGCCCGCAGTTAGGACGCCTTGTTGATGCAAAGAATACCTTCCAAGCTCGTCGCCGCGCTGCTGCTCCTCGGTTTCGGCGTGCTTCACGTGGGTTGCACCTCCGAAAGCGATGACTCCTCCGCCTCGGATCCGAACGGCTATCTCGGTCCGTACAACAACGACGACAACAACGACGACAAGGCGGAGGAGCCGCGCAAGCTGCGAAATGCGTGGCTGGAGGCCAACGTCGGGGATGCGGCCGCCTACCGCCTCTTCACCGTGCCCGGCGACGACGAAACCGCGGAGGAAGAGCGCTGGCTCTTGCTGGATCCGACGCGCCTGCGCGTGTATACCGGCGGAACCGTGACACTGTACGGCGTCGAACCCGCGCAAACGCGGACGCGTCACATTGAGGTGCCGGGGCGGGCGAGCGGAGTCTCTGCCGACAACTGGTGGTACTCCGAGCATGCAGTGATTCCCGCCGACGAGGCGAGTCTGCCGGAGTTGGAACTTGAAAGCGGGCAACGGGTGGCCGTGCTCGAGGTGCCGCTGGATGATGGCTCGACGGTGTGGGTGAGTGAAGCCGCCCCGTTGGACCGGATTGTGCGCCACGAAACCGCCGACGGGGAGCTTCAGCGCGAGTTGCTCGCCCACGGCCGTTGGCTCGGCATCTGGCTCGACGAGGCCACGGGCGAACTCTACAGCTTCGGTGGCACCGAGGCCATTGTTGACGAGGAAGGCCACGCCTACACGGTAACTGAGGAGACGAGCGCCGGCGGCGTCACACTCGCGCTGCGCACCGAAGCCGGCGAGGACGCGGGTACGGTACGCTCACGCCACAAGCGGACGGCACGCTCAAGATGGTCCCCGGCGACGCCGAGCAGCCGGCCACCCTCGTGCGCGACGAGTAGATTGCCGGAGGCGCTGATTGTTTGTTGTCCGTACCCGGTGGTGTGCGGAATTCGTAGCTCGGGACGCGCTCCGCGGCGGCTTCGCCTCCGCCTCATGCCTCATGGTGGAAACACTGGCAACCACCCGGTGAGGAGCCGGCCTGCAGAGGGGTCACAAATGGTTGATACGACCCGCCGGCGAAGTCGGTGGACGTGTCGCGAACTCCGTTGCCATCCCTTTCTGATGCCGCTTCCCGTGCGGCGGCGACGCGGCGAAGCCGATGCGGCACTTCGTTGCCGGACACAACGCGAAAGCCCGGGGAAGTGTTCCCCCGGGCTCGCTCTTGCGGCACGTGACGCATGAGACAGGCGACTGGGCTCGTCGCACGGCTCGCCACCAGGCGTTGACTGCCGGGGCGACTACTCGTGGATGTACCAGTGGAACTTGCGGTGGAAGCTGATCAGCGAACTGCCCGAGCTAAGCTCGAAGCGGCCGGTCTCGACGTCGTCGCCGGCTTCGCGCGTGTACGTCTCCATGGTGGTGTCGAAGGTCCAGGTGACGCCGCCGCCGGTCCAGCTTCCGTGGAGGCCTTCTTCGCCGTCGGTGCGCGAGTAGGTCTCCATGCCGTTGGGACCGCCGAGCTCGAGTTGGTCGCCGATTACCATGTGCCG
>SKZP01000310.1 GCA_007127275.1 Planctomycetota bacterium | reverse complement strand
GTCGCCGTATGCGTCTTCGGCTACGTGGCGCTGCAGCAGTTGCCGCTTGAACTGTTGCCGAGCGTGAATCATCCGCGGCTGACCGTCCGCACGGAATACCCGACGGCCAATCCGGAACAGGTCGAGGCCCAGGTTTCGCGTCAGGTCGAGCAGGGGATCGGCGCCGTCAGCAACCTCGTGCGGAAATCCTCTCTCTCCCGCGCCGAGATGAGCGAGGTAACGCTCGACTTCCAGTGGGGGACCGACCTTTCGCAAGTCTCCACCGAGGTGCGACAGAACCTCGACCGCGTCAATCTGCCGGCCGGGGCACAGTCGCCACTTGTGCTGCGCTACGACCCGGCGCTCGAGCCGGTGCTGCGGCTCGCCTTGAGCGAAGAGGCGCACCTCGAGCGCTCCGTGCTCGCCGACGACCCACTGACGCGGCGGCTCGAATTGCGGCGCATGGCCGTCGACGTGTTGCAGCCGGAGCTTGAAAAGCTTCCCGGCGTCGCGGCGGTCAACGTGCTCGGCGGCGCGCAGCCGCAGGTGCGCATCCTCGTTAGCGAGGCACGGCTGCGCGAATACGGCATCACCATTGACGAGATCTCGAACCTGCTCGCCGCCCAAAACGTCGAACAAGCCGCCGGCACGGTGGAAGAGGGCCAACGCGAGTTTCTCGTGCGCACGCTCAACCGTTTCCGCTCCCTCGCAGAGATTCGCGAGTTGCCCGTGCGCCGCGGGGTGCCGCTGCACGACGTCGCCAGTGTCGTGCTCAGCGAACGCGACCCGGAGGTGCTCACGCGGCTAGATGGCCGAGCGAGCGTCGAGGTGGAGATCCTCAAGGAAGCCGACGCGAACATGGTCACGGTCGCTCAAGAAGTCTGGCAGCGTCTCTACGGCGATGCAGCGGTAAACGGCCGCCCACAGTGGCAAGTGCTGCGCGGCGAGCGTGGGCTCGGGGCCTACCTGCGCGACGCGGACAACCCCGAAGCCGAGGAGCGCGTCCCGGCATACCTCGACGAGGACGCGGAAAACCGACGCGGACGAACCGCCGCCGAGTTGAGTCCGGATCAGCCGCTTGCCGAGATCCTGCCCGTCGGCGTCACGGTCGACGTACTCACCGACCAAAGCTTCTTCATTGAAGACGCCATCCGTGAACTGGTGCTCACCGCGCTGATTGGCGGCGTGCTCGCCGTGCTGATTCTGTTCCTGTTTTTGCGCCGTTTCGTCACCACCGTTGTCGTTGCCCTGGCCATCCCGGTCTCCATCATGGCGACCTTCGTGCCCATGCGCGTCTTCGACGTCTCGCTGAACCTGATGAGCTTCGGCGGCCTCGCCCTCGGCCTCGGCATGCTGGTCGACAACGCCATTGTCGTGCTCGAAAACATTGCCCGTTGCCGCGAGGAAGGGGATGAGGCGCGCACCGCCGCCGTTCGCGGAGTCAGCGAAGTATTCGGCGCCATTGTCGCGGCAACGCTGACCACCATTGTCGTCTTCGCGCCCATTGTCTTCGTCGAAGGGGTGGCCGGGCAGATTTTCGGCGACCAGGCGCTGACCATTGTGTTCGCGCTGATTTGCTCGCTGCTCGTGGCGACGTTCGTGATTCCGGTGCTTGCCGCGCTACACTTCCGCATGCCGAGCGAGCCGTCCGTGCGGCGGGCCATCTTCGTGCCGCGCTTCGCCCGCAGGTGGCGCCGCCTTGCCTGGCACCTGAAGAGCCACGCCTGGCTCACTCCGCTGTGGCGCTGGCTCGGTCGCCCGGTGCCCGAGGTGCCGGCGCACCTGCGAGACGAACTCGACGGCGGCGCCGCTACACCCACGCCCGCCACGAATACCGCGGACACGGCCTCGACGAATCTCGCTGCAACAGACACCGACCCCGAGTCGCAACGCAAGCCGCATCCGCTCGTGCGCCACGCCAAACGCGCGCTCTACGTTGCGGCCATGCCGGTGGTGGTGCCGCTGGCACTTGCGTTTGCGCTGCTGGCGACGGTGCTGCACGTGGTGGAGCTTGTGCTTGCGACGCTGTTCGAGTCGTTGTGGCGCTACGGCTTCGTGCTGCTCTCCATCTTGCTGCTCGTCGCCGCCTGGAGCGCCGCCAAGGGGACCCTGCTCGCCGGCAAAGCCGCACTCGCGGGCCCGGCCCGCGCCTTCGACACCGGCTTCCACGCGCTGCTCGCCACCTACCGCCGGCTGCTGCGCGCCGCCCTCGAACACAGCGCAACCGTCGTCGGCGTTGCGCTGCTGCTCGCCATCTTCGCCGCCTACACGTTTGCGTCGCTGGAGCAGGAAATGCTGCCGCGGCTGCGCCAGGGCGAGTTCACCATGCAGATTGCGCTCAACGAGGGACGCACGCTCGACCAAACGCAGCGCGCCCTGGGCGAGATTGAGCGCGTCATTGCCAGGTACCACCGCCCGGACGACGGCTCGCAACCGCTCGTCGACCGCTACACGCTCGTCGCTGGCGAAGGGAGGGACCCAGGCGGCGAGCGCATCCGCCGCGAGAACCTCGCCAGGTTAACCGTGGTCATGCGCCGCGGTGCCCCGCAACAAGCCGAGCAACGGTTGCGCGACGACATCCGCGAAGCCATTGCCGCACATCCCGACTTGCGCGACCCGGAGTTCACCGTACCGACGCTGTTCACGCTCGCCACGCCCATTGAGGTGGAGGTGCGCGGCGGCAACACCGCCGCCGACCTGCAGCGAATTCGCGTCGGTGCTCACCAGGTCGAAGAGATTGTCCGCGGCCTCGATCACCCAAGCGAGTCGGGTGCACCCTTGTTCGAGGAGGTGCGCACCAACGTGCGTAGCGGCAACCCGGAGATTCGCTTCAGCTTCGACCGCGAGAAACTCGGCCAGTTCGGGCTGACCCCGCAGCAGGCCGCCGAGCAATTGCAACAAAAAATCCGCGGCTCCGTGCCGACCGACTTCACCTACGGGGACCAGCGTATTGATGTGCTCGTCGAACTCGACCAACTCGACAAGCCCAACGTTGAGGCCGTTCTAGACCTGCGCCTCGCCGAGGGGCTCACCGTCGGCGAAGCGACGCGCTTCACCTACGTCGAGGGTCCCAGCGAAATCCGCCGGCGCGGCAACCAACGTAGCGCCATTGTCGCGGCAAGCCCCGCCACCGGCGTCTCGCTCACGCAAGCGGAGGCGCTCGTCGAGCGTGCGCTGCAACACGAACGCCACACCTTCGACGAAGCCATTCACGTCCGCCTCTCCGGCGAAACCACCGAGCGAGAGCGCTCCTTTAACTCATTGATGCTTGCCCTCGCTCTCTCGGTCTTCCTCGTCTTCGTCGTGCTCGCCGTCCAGTTCGAGTCGCTCACACAGCCGTTCATCATCTTGATGACCGTGCCGCTTGCCTTGGTCGGCGTTATATTCGCCCTCGCGTTAATGGGGCTTCCGGTCAGCGTTGTCGCGGTCATTGGGGTGATTGTGTTGACGGGCATTGTCGTCAACAACGCAATTGTTCTGATTGACCGCATCAACTACAACCGCACGCTCGGCCTCGCGCTCGACGACGCCATTGTCGAAGGCGGCGCCGTTCGCCTGCGCCCCATCCTGATCACAACACTGACCACGGTGCTCGCGCTGCTGCCGCTCACGGGCTGGCTCAACCCCATCCTTTCCGGCCTCGGCATCCTCGAGTTGTTCGGGGAAGGGGTCGAGATCCGCGCTCCCATGGCCATCTCCATTGTCGTCGGCTTAAGCGTCAGCACATTGCTCACGCTGGTGGTCATCCCGGTCGTTTACCGCATCTTCGCGCGCCGCCTCGGATAAGGAGCGCACAGGAACGTGCGGACAAGTCGCTTGTTTATCAACGAGAGGTGCGCAGCCGACGCTGCAGAATCAAGGTGCGGACCGAACCAAGTACAAAGGACGAGCCTCCGTGCCCTGTGCCGTTCCAAGGCCTCGACCAACGTGACGCGCGAAGCGAAGCACCGGCCTGGAAAGGCCGCAGGAACGCACGGGCACTCTCTGCCGCGTGAATGACAAGAGGCGCGCAAACGGGTGGGAGTCCGCCTTGCACAGCCTTCGCTCGTGACGCTCACCTTCGGAAGGTATTTCCTGACAGCTCCTTAGGAGCACCCACGGAGGACGTTGAGCAGCGCGACCGACGCCGGCGAAGCAAAGCCGAGCGTCGCAGCTCGAGGCCGGAAGCAATTTGCTGACAGCTCCTACGGTCGAACAAGCTGGGGATGGAGACCGAGCTCGTTACGCTTCGCATTGCGTGGGGGCAACGTGTACGCGGCGGCGCTGGTGCAACAGCAGCCCGGCGACGAGGAATGCGAGGAGTGCGTATCCGAGAGGCGGGGCGTGGGGCGGGGGAAGGGTGCCGCAGGCGTCGTCGGCGTGATGTGGCTGAATGTGCACTGCTACCTCGGCAGTGTCGGCGCCGCCGCGACCGTCCTCGACGAGGACCTCGAAGCGCATGGTTGTCAACTCCTCGCCGGCGACTACCGTGGCGCGCACCTCGTCGGCTCGGCGCAACTCCTGCGGCTGCGGGCCGTCGAGTTGTGTCCAGGTGAAGCTCAGCGGATCCTGATCCGGGTCGCTGCTCGGCGAGGCGTCGAGGATGACGCTCTCCCCGGGAAGCGTCGAAAGGGACTCCGCAACGACGGCGGCCACCGGCGCATTGTTCGGCGGCAGGGCGGTGACGGTGACCAGCGCCGGGATCTCGAATTCGCCGTCGCCGACAAGCACTTCGAAGACGAGGTCCTCCTTCTGAGACACTGTCGGCGTGGTGAAGCTGGCGACGGCAGTGTCGGCGTCGTCGAGTGTGACCGGCATACCACTGTACTGGCTCCACTCGAAGGTCAGCGCGTGGCCGTTGGGGTCGCTGCTTGCGGAGGCGTCGAGGGAGACGACCTCGCCGATCTCGTAGCGGCCGCCGCCGTCGACGTGGACCTGCGGCGGCAGGTTGACGAGGTCGAACTCGAGGCCGAGGTAGTGCAGGGTGCCTTGGGCGCCCGTCTCGAAGTCGGCGACGCGCAGGGTCCAGGTGCCCTTGGCGGAGAGTCCGTTGAGCGTCGCGACGTCGTCGAGTGTGTCCGTCGTATCCGGAAATACGGCAATCAGATCGGGGGCGACCCGTTCCGGCCGGGCCAACTCGAGCACGGTCCCGCTGGGGTGCGTCAGCGTGACACGCAACTGGCGGCGGTCCGAGTGATTGGCGTAGACGTAGGCGCGCACCTGATCCAGCGGCACGTCATACGGCACCGTGACTTCATGCACGAGCCCGTCGGGGTTGTCCTCGGGAATGGGAACGGGCTGCGAGATACTCGCGCCGGAGCGGAAGAGGGTGCGGTCGAGTGTGTGACTCGAGGCGAGGACGTAGCCGTAACGCGTCTCCGGCCACGGCACCGTCGCAGCGCGCACGCGCACCGTCCAGTCGCCGGGAATGGGGTTGTCGACGGCCACCGTGATGGTGTTGTCGCGGCGGTTCGGCCCGTCGGTGGTGAACGGGTAGGTTTGGCTGCCGGTGCTGGTGAGGCCGCGGTAGGGGTAGTGGATGTTGCCGCCCGGGTCTTCCAGTTCGAGGTCGAGGTCGTTGACGAGCACGACGGTGCTCGCGAGCAGGTTCGTGTCGTCGTGCCAGTGCAGCGTGACGTTGAGCGGCTCGGCGCTGGAGTCGACGTGCATGCGGTACTCGCGCTCGGTGCCTTGCTCGTAGTGGCCGCGAACAATGTGGCCACCGTCGGTGTTCGCGTCGGCCATCATCAAGTCCGCCGCGGCTTGCACGTCGACAATGCCGTGGCCGTAAACGTAGTCCGGCCCGGGGTTGCCGACGTCCTGCGCGGTATTCGCGAGCACGGCCATCACGACGTCCGGCTGCAGCGGCATGCCGTCGTGGAGGTTCCCCCAATGCTCGGAGAGCAGCGTGATGGCGCCGGTGGTGCTCGGCGCGGACATGCTCGTGCCGCTGGCGGTGCGGTAGGTCCAGCCGGAGTTCCAGTCGCAACTGCGCAGTTGCACGCCGTTGTTGGAGATGAACGGGTGCAAACGGCCGTCAAGCATGGGGCCACGCGAGGAAAAGCTCGCGACGTCGCCGCTGGTGGTCACCGCCGCCACCGTCAGGCCGT
>SKZP01000610.1 GCA_007127275.1 Planctomycetota bacterium | reverse complement strand
CCCCGCTCGCCTTTTCGTCAGAACTGTGTGAGAGCGGCATGCCTTGGCGAATCCCGTTGATTGCGGAAGAACGCTTGGCCCGCTCGCATACGCTTTGCGCTCGTATTGACTTCGTTCGCGGTCCCGAACGAAATCCCGTTGCAAATGGGATTCGCAATCTGCCCACGGGGTTTCAGCGCCTGACGGCCATTGAGCAGCGCGTAAAAGCGGACCACGAATGCTTGCTAACGACCCACGGGCCGCAGCCCGTGGGCTTGTGGGCGCTTGCGTGCACAACCTTTCTGATGCCGTTTCAACCGGGACCCACGGGCCGCAGCCCGTGGGCTTGAGCGCGAAGCTTTCCCATCTGCGGAATGCACATGGGGTGGCTGGGTGCGGGTGATATATATGCCCGGTGGCCGGTTGGACATGGGGTGCCGTTCACGGTGATCTTCGCACCTATCCGTTGAAGGAGCTGACGCTGTATGACTACGACGCCTTCGGGCCAGCCTAGTTTGTGGGATACCGGCGATGTGGCGGGCGGCGAGCGCGATGCGGTGGTCGACGCGTTTTGCCGTGGTGAAGACGCCTCGCTCGACCATGTCCTGTTGCCGTTCGACGTACGCGGCACGGCCGCCCATGTGCGCGGCCTCGGCCGAGCGGGGGTGCTGACCGCGCAGGAGGTGCAGACGCTCGACGCGGCGCTCGACGAGTTGCTGCGCGAGTGGGACGCAGGTCGCTTCACCGTCGGCGCCGAGCACGAGGACGGGCACACCGCGATTGAGGACGCGTTGACCCAGCGCCTCGGCGAGCTCGGCAGAAAGGTGCACACGGCCCGCTCGCGCAACGACCAGGTGCTCACGGCGCTGCGCCTGTTCGCACTCGAGCATTTGCGTCAGGTCGACGACGCGGCGACCGAGTTGGCCGAGGCGTTTGCCGCGAAAGCCGGCGAGGCGCGGGCGCAGGGGCTGACCATGCCGGGCTACACGCACGGGCAGCCGGCGATGCCGCTCGAGGTGGCGGTGTGGTGCGAGAGCTTTCGGGATGCGCTTGCCGACGACCGGCGCACCCTCGCCGCGGCAATTGCGCTGACCGATCAGTCGCCGCTGGGCTCCGCCTCCGGCTTCGGTGCACCGATCCCGCTGGAGCGGGAGGCGACGGCGCGCGAGCTCGGCTTTGCCCGCGTGCAAGCGAATCCGGTGTATTGCCAGCAGTCCCGCTTGAAGCTCGAGGCGGCGGCGCTGAACGCGTGTGCGCAGCTTGCCTGGACGCTCGGGCAATTCGCCTGTGATGCGCTGCTGTTTACTTCGCCGGCGTACGGCTTCCTGTCGCTGCCGCAGGCGATGACGACCGGCTCGAGCCTCATGCCGAACAAGCGCAACCCGGATGTGCTCGAGTTGCTGCGGGCGTTGCACCCGAGCGTCGAAGCGGCGGCCGCCGAGGTGCGCATGCTGGGCGTGCGGCTCGGCTCGGGTTATCACCGCGACTTTCAGATGAGCAAACGGCCCTTCCTATACGGCCTCGAGCGCACGCGCACCGGCGTCGAGGTGGCGCGTCGCGTCGTCGAGCGTCTGCAGTTCAACCCCGAGGCGATGCAGGCGGCGCTGACGCCGGAGCTTTACATGACCGCCACGGCACACGAACTCGTCATTCAGCAGGGCATTCCGTTTCGCGACGCCTACCGGCAGGTGAAGGCGCAACGACACCAACGACACGAAGGCGACGAAGCGCCGTGAGGCCCTCCACGGATCAGCCCAGCATGTCGTGGCTGTCGGTGGAGTAGGTGCTGACTTCGTGGCTCGACGACTGCTCGGCGTCCGACGTTGACGGCGAAGGAGACGGTTCCGCAGAGTCAGCGGGGCTCGCTGCGCTCGGCCGATTGATGGACTGGCTCTTGGTGGGGGCGACGGTGCAACGCACCTTCGTCCCTCCGGTGGGCGGGCAGGCCAGCTCGACCTTCCAGCCGATCTGCTCGGCACGGCATTGCATGATGCGCAATCCCAGGCCGACGGGGCCTTGCCCGGTCACCGCCGTGGCACACAACCCCTGGCCGTCGTCCTCGACGAGCAGGCAAGACGGCCGGGCCTGAAAGCGGACGTGGATGTGGGAGGCGTTGGCGTGACGCACCGCATTCATCACCGCTTCGTGCGCAATCCAGTACAGTTGCGTCCCCACCGCCTCCGGGAACTGCTGCGCCTCGGCGTCAATTTCTGCGTCACAGTGCACGCCGCAACTGCTCGACACCATCTCCGCGAGGCTGGGCAGTGCCTCGACGAGCGTCCGGTCCAGCAACGGCGAAAACATTACCGAAACGGAACGCACCGCCTCGATCGCGTCCACGAGCAGTCGGCCGACGCGACAGGCCCGCTCGAGAAGTGGATGCTGCTCTTCTGCGAGCCGGTCGGCGATGGTTTTCGCCAGAAAGGCTGCGCCGGTGATTGTCTGCCCGAGGCCGTCGTGCAACTCTCGGCTCGCGACCCGCTTTTCCGTTTCACTGGAGTGCGACAACGCCACCAGGTGCCCGCGCTCATCGCCAGCATGCCTTCGCTCCTGCGACGTGACGTCGCGCACATAAGCGGCCACCACGCCCGCGGCGGGCAACTCGCTGGCCTCTTCCTGCCCGTTGCCGGGAAGGCTGTAGCGAAGTAGGTCGAGCTCCAACGTGCACCACCGCTGATCCGCAAGGTGGCGCGCGCGCATTCGCAACGGCCGTTCCGAGGACGGGTCGTCGTCCTCGTCGGCCGTTTCGCCACGGCGCCCGAAGCCGAGAAGTGCGCGGTGTATTTCGTTGCGCTCATGCGGTGGGCACAGCTCCGTCACCGGCTGCTCGTACAACTCAAGGGGCCGCGCCCCGAGCATTCGCTCGAGCGACGGAGTCATGTACCGAATGGTCCCCTCGTCGTCATAAATCAGTAGCAAGTCCGGATCCAGGGTCGCCGCGGAATGGTACGACAGGCGGCTTTCGCCAATCAACCATGCGAAATGCGTCGCCCCGGCGCCGTCTCCGGCATGAAGCGGTACAAGCTCCACCTCGTACTCCATTCCGCCGGAGCCACTCGCGTGAGGTGCTTGAAGACGTACACGCCCCCGGTACGGCCGCCCCTGATCCACTGCCTCCCACAACGACGACGGCGCCTCGTCAATGATGTCCGCAATCGGCGTGGCGACCACCTCATGCGGAAATCGACGGGTAACCGCGCAGCTGCACGGTGTCGCTGCGACGAGGCGTGGTCCCCCAGCCGCGGTCTGCTGCGCATCGCTGAGTAGCAGCGAGCAAGCACGACGCGTCTGCAGCGCCCTGGCAAAGGGGAGCAGGGTGCGGGGCAAGTTTTGGTCAAGCATAGGGGTCTGCCGTCCGTTCTCTTGTTGCAGCTCGCGTCACCCGGTTCAACTTTGGCTATTATGGCAGGAGTTGTGTGTGTCAGACAGGGCCAATTTGGATGAGACACGGGGGCTTCAGTGACATTCGATGCGTGCATATTTTGGCGAAGCGCTCGTAGAAAAAGCAATGCACCCATTCGAGTTTTTTCATGTGTACTGTGCGAGGAACAGAACGGGGACAAGATCACTCCTTGGAATTCCCCGCACTTCGACGAAACTATTCGTTTCGGTTCAAGTTACGAACATCCGCCTCCACTCGCGCGTCACTTGGGTAAAGCGCGAGAAATGCCAAGGCTCCGATCAGTGCAATCAGCGCCGCGACGGGCCCTGCCAGTCGCACTCCCCACGGATCGGCGTAGGCATAGCCGATCACCTGGAAGAGACTTGCCGTTAGAAGTGTGGCCAGCCCGATCCCCATTTTCATGAGTAGCCCGTAAATCCCAAAGTACAAGCTTTCGCGGCGTTCGCCGGTACGGGCGGTATCCATTTCCACAACGTCGGAAAGAAGCAAATTGTCGAGCACAAAGATCCCCGCCATCGCCACGCCAATGGACGCACCAATGGCGTAAATCAGTTGCCACCCTGGAATGGCCACCCCCTCGAGCGCGACAAACGGCGTCAGTACCGGTACGGTCACGAACAGGGCGAGGCTGAACAGGCAGGTGCGGCGCTTGCCGATCCACGTAAGCAGCAAAAGGATCAGTGGAATACCGACGAGGAGCGTGCTGCCGAGGGCGACGCCGAGGATGATCGAGGCCTGGTAGGTCCCGAGCGTATTGAGCCGGTTGAGCACGTAGTCGTGCCACTCCTCGGCCTCCTTGGGGCCGCGTTTGACGAGGATACCGTGTTCGAGCAACGCCTCGCCGTAGTGCTCCGCCTCGACTCGTGTGGCCTCGGCTTGCATGGTGGCAAGCACCTCGGAGGCGGCCTGCTCGTCGACCAGCGCCCAGCGTTGCTCCGGCCCGCTCACCGGCAGAAGGTACGGCTCCTCCGGGTCGTGCTCCTTGTTTAGGTCGCGCGCCAGGCTCGGCAGCGGTCCGAGGGCGGCCATCAGGGCGTCGCCGCCGTAGTCGAGTGCTTCGCCGGTGACGTAGGTGTGATAGGTCTCCGCGGCGTTGAGTCCGAGCAGCGACTGCGGGATATACGGTACGGCAAGCGTCATCAGTACGAACGCCGCGTGAAGTGCGACGAAGGCGCCGATGAACCCCAGGAACGGTCGGAACTGCGTGAGGTCGCGAAGGGCGAGGCCGAGCGGCTTCAACGGCGCCGGGGCGCCGCCGCCGACGACGGTGACGGTCCCCGCATCCGGTGGCACTGCCTTGCCGCGTTCGTCGCGCTCGCGCATCAACCAGACGCGCTTGTGCAGCACAAAGCGCCAGACGGGATACGTCACGACCATGAAGATGGCACGCAGGCCGAGCCACAGGCCGAAGAAGAGCGAGGTGAGGAACAACTCGAACCCTTCGCGTACCGTCATTGGCGGCTGGGTTTCCTCCTGCGACGGCTGGCGTAGGATCGCCGTCGGGGGCTCCTGCGGACGTGCGTCGCCGTTGCCGTCATCATCTTCGTCGCCCTTTGTGGCAAAACCGAAGCGCGCCCACGGCGGATTGTGAAAGTACAGCAGCACAATCCCCATGCTGACCAGGCCGACCCCGCCGACGACCATCGCCGCCTGGGAAAGCGAGGGAAAGAAGCCAGGCATCGCCTGACCGATCACCGTGCCGATGACCACAAGGATACCGAGCAACCCCGTCAGCAGTTTGCGGTCGGTCGGATGCGGGGTGATCTCCGGAATGGTCGCGAGGTAGGGAATGGCGAGCAGCGTCGAGGAGACGAAGTAGACCGTCGCCAGCACGGCGTACAGCGACGCATTGACACGCACCGCCGTAAGTTCGTCGGAAAACGCCCACAAGCCGAAAAGCTTGTCGGGGTGCAAGGAGAACAGCGCCACGAGGCAAAGCACGGTCGGAAAGAGCCCCGCGAGGATGAACGGTTTGCGCCGGCCCCACCGCGAACGGGTATGGTCGGACCAGTGGCCCACGACGGGGTCGGTGACCGCGTCGAGATAAAAGCGGCCCAGTGCAAAGATCACCCCGAAAAAGATCAGGTCGACGACGACGAGCGCTTCCGTCGGCGGCGCAAGGTGCTTCGGCAGCCACGACGAGACCATGCGCAGCATGGCCACATACGCGAGCATCCCGAAGGAAAAAAGCACCATCCGCGCCCAACCGAGCCGCGGCAGCTCGGCAAGAAAAGCCCGCGTTTCCGTACCGGGTTTGGCGAAACTCATACGGCACCGCCCATACGTTCGGAAAATGTGCGTGTCTTCTCCCATACAAGGAAGGCGCACAGCTCGCCACGCAAATTCCCCTCACGCAACAGCGGCAACTGCCCGAACATCCGCGGTGATCGCTCCATGCGGTCCGGGCATCACATATGGTCGAACGCTCAACTCCGCCTGCCACTCAGCGCCGGCGCACCGTAGACCGGATGCACAAGACACCGGATGAAACCGGAGAGGCACGGAATCGAACGGGTGCAGCGTCTACCGTACCTACCGAGATCCGCGGGTACCGACGTTTAGCGGCGAGGCATCGCCGAGCGCGCTCCGCGTTTTCGGCTTTGGGGGCGCTACAAGTTTCGCGGCGTCGCACCCGCAGGGTGAAACACATCCGCGACCTCATGAACGCACGTTTCCCGCTCCGCACTGCCT
>SKZP01000395.1 GCA_007127275.1 Planctomycetota bacterium | reverse complement strand
GGCTATGCACAGGCCACGGCCTCGCAGAGCAGCAGCGGTGGCAGCGACACCGGCCAGGCGCCGCAAAATGGCGGCAGCGCGCGCCGTGGCACCGGCGCCCCCGGCCACGAGGACGGCGGCGGCAACGGCCACGCCGCCCCGACGGGACGCGCCGCGACGTCGGCTACGTCGGCGCAGTCGCCTGCGGCGCAGGGCACGGCGCGCTCGCGCAGCTCGACTGCCGTGCCGTCCACGTTTGCCGGGCCGCCCCCGGGGCGCTCCACCGGTCCGATGGCGTTCGAGCCGCTCAAGGACGACGCGATGCGGCGCAGCCGCAAGTTCATCGGCCGCCACAAGGGCTTGCTCACCGAGCCGGGGGCTCGCGCCGTCGACTTCGTGCGCCGCAACCGGGCTGCCTTCGGGGTCGTCTTCGTGCTCGCGCTGCTCGGGCTCGGCGGCTTTATCGCCTGGCAGGCCTGGGAGGCGGCGAACAGCGAGGAGGCGCGCTTGCAGGCGGATGCCCGCTCGGCGGCGATCGAGGATGGTCGCTGGTCAAGCATGCTCGAGTATGCCGAGGCGTACGGCGTCGACCCGCGCGACGAGGAGTTTTTGGAGGCGTTCGAGCTGGCCTACCGGGACGAGATCGAGCGGCGGATTGCCGAGGCCGAGGAGGCATTGCGCGCCGGGGAGCCGGATCCGGTGCTTGCCTTGCCGGAGTCGCTCGACGAGTTGACGCACACCTGGCTCGACTACGTCGACGAGCAAGAGGTGCGGGTCTCGGTGGACGGTGTGGCCGAGCAACGTCTCGAGCGGTTTCAGCGTCGCGCCGTCTCCATGCTGGAGACGCGGCTGATTGAGGCGGCCGACGCGGCGGAGAGCCGAATCGAGGCGGGGGAGATCGAGCCCGGCGTGGCCGGCTGGGAGGAGGAGAAGCGGACGGTGACGGCGCTGATGCGTGCCTTCACCTTCTCGGCGCGCGAGCACGAGCAACTGGACGCGGCGCGTAATGCGAACGAAACGAGCGTCCTGCGCTCGGTGGAGCAACAACAGGTCGCCCTGTTGCGCGAGGCCTACGAGGAGGCACGTGCCGCGGTGACACGGGAGCCGATGGCGCTCGACGGCTACCTCGGGGAGCGAACGACGCTGCTTGAGGACGCGCGGCGTTACGCCGACGAGTACAATATGTCGGAGCGCGCGCTGCTCAACCTGGAACGGCGGGCGCAGCAGGATGCGAGCGAACTCGGCCGCGTCCTGCGCGACGCACTTGCCGAGCGTATCGACCGCGAGCGGACCCGTGCGAGTCAAGCGCTGCTCGACGGACAAGGCCCGGCGGAGACGATCGACGAGTTCCGAGTCAACACCGTCGCGGTGGTCAACGAGGCTCGCGCCAGTGGCTTGTTCGACGTCAGCGAGGCGGCGGCGGAATTCCTGCGGGGGCGCAAGGCCGACGCCGAGAGCCAACTGCGCGAGACGGCACTCACACAGGCGGAGAGCGACTTGGATTCGCTCAAGGCGCTCCATGTGCGCTACGAGGGCACCGACCCGCTGTTCGCCGAGCGGGTCGCCGAGCGAATTCGCGTGGAGCTGCGCCGGCAGGGAGACTACGACGGCGCCGCGGAGTTCGGTGACCCGGATGCGCGCATCCTCGCGCCGTTCGACCGCGGCTTCCGCGCCTTCTGGGTGGAGCGTGACCGGGCCGCCGCGCGCAGCCACTTCCGCGAGTTGCTGGAGGCGCAGGCGGAGAGCGAGTCGGGGGAGCGGACGCTCGAGCGGTTGCAGCAACTCGCCCGCGGATATCTCACGCTGATCGAGACTCCGCCGGGGAGCAATGAGACGCGCGTGCGGCGCGAACTCGAGACACCGGCAACGCGCAACCCGAATCCCTCCGCGGCCACCTACTCGCTCGAGGCGATGTCGGTCGGCTACTTCCAACTCGTGCGCGGCAACTTCGCCGAGGCGGCGGTGCGACTGCGCGAGGCGCAAGCCAACCTCGGCCCCGGCGTACCGATGCGCTACCTGCGCACCGTAGCCGAGGTGCGCTCGCGAAGCGCGGAGGAGGCCAAGGTCTCCGCGGCGTTGCTGGAAGATCCCGAGATTGCCGAGCCCGACCGCGAAAAGCTCGCATTGTTATGCTACTGGGCACACGTCGAACAAGGCGGCAACGTCTACGACACCGCCTCGATCGAGGCGCTGCAGGAGGTGCTCGAGGGGGACGACACCGGGGCGCGACTTGCCGAGTTCAACCGCGAGGCCAATCTTTCGCTCTCCGAGTCGGAGCTGCGCTTCACTCTCGGACTGATCCGGTTCGTCTACTACTACGAACGCTCCGCAGGCATACGCGAGATGCAGCGCGCGGGGCGTGAACCGTACACGCGGGCGGCGAATCTCTTCGGCGCGTTGGCCACGGCCGCTCACCCGTCGGATGGCCCCGTCTCCTTCGAGATGCTCGAAGAGGTGGCGCGCGAAGCGGGCGAGGCGGGCAGCGCGTGGCCGTTCGCACTCGTGCAGGCCTACGCTCGCATGATGATCGGCCTCGACCGAGGCAACCTCCGAGCGCGCTACTTCTCGCAAGCCATCGACCGGTTCGAGCGGCTGGCCAACTCGAAGCCCGTGTTCGCGCCGTGGGCCCGCACACAAATGGGGCGCATGGCCTACATGCTCGAGGATTGGGACCGCGCCAAGGGATGGTTGCGCCAGTCGGCGGAGCGGTTGCTGCCGGCGTACGCGGAAACGCACTACTGGCTCGGCGACCTGCACATCTCCTACGAGGCGTTGGACGACAAAGAGTTCGGCGAGGAGCGGATTCGCGTCGCTGCGGGGCTCGAGGCGGGCAACCGGGTACACGTGGCGTATCCGAAGGCGTTGCATCGCCTGGCCGACCCGGGCGACGCGTCGCTGAACGTCGAGCCGTCGCTGCGCAATCGCGCGTGGGCCCGCTACCGCGACTGGTACGCCGCCGCCGACGACCTCTCCCGCCGCGAATTTTCCGCACCCCCAGCGCGCACCACCGACGACGACGAATCCGGCGGCGACGACGACGAGGAATCGGACGAGCCCGAGGGTGCGTTCCAGAATGATGGCGACGACTCGGACAGCGAACGCGACGCCGACGCCCACCCCGAAGCCGAGGAAGAGTATACGGACTGAACCGATCATTGGAGGCAAGCGGAGAAACGCTCCTCCGCAAGACCCGTTCACAAGCGAGAGTGCCGGCCATTCACCAACCCTGTCCCCAAGTGGCGTGGGTCGTTAACCGGACCGGGATGACGTGATGCAAGGAAGGAACCGGACCATGAGCGCAACGTTCAGCCACCGCCCCGCCAGTTTACTCCCCCTCCTCGTCGCCGTGGGGCTTGTCGTCACTGTGGCCACGGGGTGCCCGCGCGACAAGGCGGAGGATCCCTGGCAGTACCACCCGGGCCAGGAGGCCTACAACGAGGTGATGGCCCAGTACGACCGCGACCCGGTGCGGCACACCGCCGGCGGCGTGCAGGTCGTCGGCTACGAGGAGGAGCAGTTGCGCCTGCCCACCGCCGAGGAGCGCGCCCGCGACGACGCAATCAGTCGGCTATTCAGCCTTCACCTGGTCGAGGCCGTCGAGGAGCGTGCCGCCGGTGCTCGGGACCACTTCTACGAGAATCCCGGTGACGCGCTGATCAAGCTCGCAGAACATCTCACGAAGGATCCGAACGGCCCTTACTACCGGTGGCTCGAACTCTCCGAAGAGCTGGCCAAGTACGAACTGTATCAGCGGTACACGTTGCCGGCCGACCGGGAAGAAGCGCTGGTCGACGAACTTGTGAAAATGTTCCACGATCAAGGTCCGCGGGAGCCGATCGACATCCCATTCTCGGTCGTCCTTGCGGACATGCCCGCGGAACTGGATTACGAGGAAAAGCTCGAGCGAGTCGTGCGTGCGGTGCAGCAAGAACTGCAAGGACTCGGTACTCGCGCGGACGTCGTCGTCGTCGACGAGGAGGAAGGCTTCGACCGTTCGGAGGTGGAAACTCGCAAACAGGAGTTGTTGCACTCGTTGCCGCACGGCACGACGGTCGAGGCCTCGGTGGTGTTTCAGCACACGAGTCGCAACCGAATCGACTGGATCGCAATCACCGACATTCGCGGCCGGGAAATGGAACCGGTCGACATCAACAATCACCCGACGCCGCGCGGAGGGCGCTACGACTACAACATCAAGATCCCTTCGCTGCTGATTCGCAAGGGCCAAGATGAATTGACTGTGCGCGTGCGGGAGTCGACCGGCCGCGAGTTCGTCGTGGACTACGAGTTGACGCCGAGCAACTTCGAGTACTCCGACGAAAACATCGGTTTGCTGGAAATCCAGGAATTCGACGGGCACATCCAGCATTTGATGGATCGCTTGCACGAGGTTCGGTTGATGGATGAAGACGGTCGTCGGTCCGTGACCCTGCGGTTGCCACCGCGGCTGCGCTTCGACTCACGCCCCGGCCAAGGCCACCACGGGCTTCAATTCACGCGCACCTTCGAGGTCGGCCTCTACCGTCCCGGCGCAACCACCGTGTATGCCCTCGAGCAGCGTGTCAACCGCTCTGACTTTCAGAGCCTCGACAACGTCGAGCGACTGAATTGGGTGGTCGTCTGGGAGCATTACGACCCCGAGGGGATGTGGGGCGATCTCGACGGCATCTCGATCCCCGAGCATGAGGGGGAGGGCGACCTGTACGTGCGGATTGACTACAACAACGACCGTGACGTCGACGTCCTGCGCTTCAACGTCGGTGGACGTGACGACGGAGCGGCCATTGGCGAGGGAGACGCCGAGCTCGTCTTCAGCACAAGCGAACGCAACTGACAAAACCCGCGCCGCCAAAGCAATCCAGGCGAGCGGAGGGCAACCGCCTTCTGAGGCCTGGCCGGCGCGCAACGAGGATTCGTCTCCCGCTCGACATGTCACACGCGAACGCTACCTCCGGGGGACACGCCGTCCTCCTACACCCGTTGATGATGTTGCGTGGTTGCTACCTACAGGGAACGAGCGAGCGTTAGGCTTTTGTTATGAACATGGATGATGCGCCGTCACTTCCACCGGAGCCGCCGTCCAACGAACCGGACACGGAGGCCACGCGGCACTCCTCGAAGTCGGAGTCGCTTGACATTGACCTCAATGTTTCCGACTTCGTCTCGCCGCCGCGCTCCCGCACGAAAACCGCGGAGTCGGATGTGCTCAAGCAAATTGGCGAGTTGGATCAGCGCCTCGGCGCCCTGCTCGGCGAGCTGCATGAGGTCGCCGGCGGTGGCCGTCGCATGCCGCTTGCCTCGCTGCTCGGCTCCAAGGCGCTGCGCGAGTTGCTTCCCCGCACCAACAACGGCAATGGCAACGGCGCCGACTTCGCCAACGCAGAGGACGCGCAATCTTTCGCCGAGGAAATCAAACGCGCCCGCGCCAAGTACGACGACCGCGTCTTCAAGTTCGGCATTGTCGGCTTCCAATCCAGTGGCAAGAGCTACCTAATCTCGGCGCTATTCGACCAGATGTACTTCTTGCCGAGCCTCGACGAAGCGACCACCTCCGTCGTCACGCGGATCCGCTACCCGTTTGCCGGCGAGTCGGTCGACACGGTCGACGTGCTCTTCCATACCGAAGGCGGCAAGAACGAGTTCCTCGGCTTTCTCAACCGCGTCAACGCAAGCGAGCGCCTGCAAAACCCGGTCAAGGCGGAGGAGATCCCCGGCAAGCCGATGATTCGCGTGCCGTTTCGCGACAAGGAGTTCTTCCTCAAGTGCGAGAACCCGCGGCGCGACTTGCAGAAGTACCGCCTGATCAAGGAAGTCCACATCCGCCAGGCCTCGCCGTTTCTCACCGACTCGACGGAGATCATTGACTTGCCCGGCCTCGGCGGCCCGTATGCGCTGCTCGACGAGACGACCATGAGTTATCTCGACGAGGTCGACGCGGTGCTGTTCATCTCCTCGATCAACCACAACTGGGTCAAGACCGACACCGACATCTTCCAGCGCCTCGCGACCCGGCCCAACGTGATGAAAAAGGTTTTCTTCGTGTTGAGTAAGGTCGACATGCCAGGCTCGAACATCGAGAAGTCGATCAATACGTT
>SKZP01000512.1 GCA_007127275.1 Planctomycetota bacterium | reverse complement strand
GAAAGCGGACGCTCCGGCAACACCGCGACGGAGTCGCGCACCCATGCGAACACCGCCCGCAGGCGCCGCTCCACTTCTGCGACCGGCAACGGCTCTCCGTCGACCTCGAGCGTCCCGTCGTCGTCGTGCAACGCCGACAACTCGGCGCTGCCGCCGTCGTCGTCGGCCGAGCGCTTTTCTCCAGGGTGCAACAACAACGGCGCCCGAGCCGCCAGACGTTCGCGGTCGCTCGGCTCGAGCCCGGCCGCGGTTCGCGCAATGCCTCGTAGGCTCGGCTCGAGCAACTGGTGCGTCAGCGCTCGTTCGAGCACCGGGGCGACCTCGAGGTCGCGCAGCAACTCAAGGAGGTGCGCCCCCTGTTGCGGACTCTCTACCAGCGCCCGCACCACGAGGTCGCGGTAGTCGCGCGCCGTGGCCTCGCCGAGCAGCAGGTCGCGCCCCACAAGGCCCTCGTAGCCCGCCGCCACCTCCGCCGGCGTCACCGGCAGCTCGGGATTCAACTGCGCGGGGCGCTCTGCCTCGGGATGCCGCACCGGCCGCTCAAACGCGGCCCGCAACCAGGGATACGCCCGGGCATACTCTCCCTGGCGCAGCGCGGAATCCGCCATCTCGAGGAACTCCGGCGCCGGCGCCTGCACAATCCGCGGCGGAATGGCCGCAAACAAGAGCACCGCCAAAAGCAAGAAGGCCACGGCCCCGGAAACAAGCCCCAACGGCGAAAACCGCCGGCATCGCCAGCGCCACTCCGCCCGCTTTTCCCCCGTACGTGTCGCCTGTTCAGCCGCCATCGCTACGACCTCGGCGTCGTGTAACACTCCACTCCTCCGGGCTACCTGCGCCGCAGCGTACCCGGTTCACGCGCACACGTATAGTGATAGCCCGCGCAAGCGAATTCGTTCCTTCGTTCGAGGTGGCGGCCGAGATATCCCGACTGGTTCGTTGCGTACGGGCGGGAACAGATGTCCGCCTGCGTTACATACCGTAGATGCGGTATTCCGTGTCCCAACAAGAGTCGGCTGCCCCCCCTCCACAGGAGCGTCTTGGCGGGGCGTGGAGTGGGTGGTAGACCGCGTTGCGCAACGTTGTGCTACGGGGCGCTTGAGGCGCAGGTTGGGGAGGGCGCGAGATGGCGGTTAATCGGGCGGTGGTGGTGGATCAGAACTTTGCCTCGCGAGTCTCCGAGATGATGCCGCGCGTGGGGCGGCGGCCGGAGGCGGAGCGTTCGCAGCCAGCGGAGCCCGGGGCGACGTTGAGCGCCGCGGCGGCGATCCGCATCTTCGAGTCGCAGATTGGCTCGCGCCACCTCGACCTGATGGCGCGACAGTTGCGAGCGAGCAACGCAAGTTTCTACACAATTGGCTCTTCGGGCCACGAAGGCAACGCGGCGGTGGCGGCGGCGCTCGAGCCCAGCGACATGGCGTTTCTGCACTACCGCTCCGGCGGGTTTTATCTGGAACGTGCGCGGCAGGTGCCAGGGGTTGACGGGCTTGCAGACGTGATGCTCGGCGTCGTTGCCGCGCGGGACGAGCCCATTGCCGGCGGCCGCCACAAGGTCTTCGGCCGCAGGGAGCTATTTATTCCGCCGCAGACCTCGACCATTGCCTCGCACCTGCCCAAAGCGCTCGGCGCGGCCATCTCGCTCGACCGGATGCGGCGCCTGCGGCTCGCGCTGCTCGAGGGGATGCCGCAAGATTCCATCATTGTCGCAAGCTTCGGCGACGCCTCGGTCAATCACTCCACCGCCGCCGGCGCAATCAACGGCGCCTGCTGGTCGTCGTTTCGCAATATCCCCGTGCCGTTGTTGATGATCTGCGAGGACAACGGCCTTGGCATCAGCGTCTCGACGCCCCGCGGCTGGGTCACGGCAAGCATGAGCGGCCGGCCAGGGCTGCGCTTTGCCTCGGCGAGCGGCTTGAGCATTGTCGAGACGCACCGCGCGGCAAGCTCGCTGATTCAATACGTGCGCACCACGCGGCGCCCGGCGTTTCTGCACCTCGACATGGTGCGCCTGCTCGGCCACGCTGGCTCGGATGTCGAGCAGACCTACCGCAGCGAAGAGGAGATTGAGCAAACGGAGGCGAACGACCCGTTGCTGCACACCGCGCGGCTCTTGGTCGACAACGGCTGGTTGACACCACCGGAGGTGCTCGAGCTCTACGCAAAGGTGCGCGACGAAGTGCGCCAGCGGGCCGAGCATGCGGTGACGCGGCCGCGCCTCGAAAGTGCGCAAGAAGTTGTGGCCCCGCTTGCGCCGCAGACGCCTGGCGCCGTGGAGGCGGAGGTGAAGCGTCCCGTCGACGAGCGGGTCCGCCGGGCATTCTGGGACGGCAAGCTCCCCGAGGAGGACAAGCCGCGCCACCTTGCCGTGCTGCTCAACCGTGCCTTGGGGGATACGCTTG
Source organism: Planctomycetota bacterium (assembly GCA_007127275.1). GTDB lineage: Bacteria > Planctomycetota > UBA8742 > SKZP01 > SKZP01 > SKZP01. The sequence continues at coordinate 3,678 of SKZP01000512.1, read as the reverse complement.
TGAAGGTGCCGGAAGCGTTGATCTTCGGCGAGGACGTGTCGAGCAAAGGGGGGGTGTACCACGTCACCGCGGAGCTCCAGCGCCGCGCCGGGGTGGGCCGCGTCTTCGACACGCTGCTGGATGAGCAAAGCGTGCTCGGCTTGGGGCTTGGCGCGGGCCACCTCGGCTGCCTGCCCATTCCGGAGATTCAGTACCTCGCCTACTACCACAACGCCGAGGACCAGATCCGCGGCGAAGCGGCCTCGCTGCAATTCTTCAGCAACGGCCAGTACCGCAATCCCATGGTCGTGCGCATTGCGTCGTTCGCCTACCAGAAAGGCTTCGGCGGCCACTTTCACAACGACAACTCCGTCGCCGCGCTACGGGACATTCCCGGGCTGATCATTGCCTGCCCGAGCCGTGGCGACGACGCGGTACGGTTGCTGCGCACGTGCGTGGCGGCCGCACGAGTCGACGGTGCGGTCTGCGCGTTTCTGGAGCCCATTGCACTGTATATGACTCGGGATCTTTACGAGGAAGGGGACGGCCTCTGGACGAGTGAGTATCCGAAGCCGGGGGAGAGCGACGAATACGTCCCGCTCGGCAAGGGCCGCACCTGGGGCAACGGCGCCGACCTCACCGTGATCAGCTTCGCCAACGGCGTGCGGATGAGCCTGCAAGCGGCGCGCACGCTGGAGAAATCCCACGGCATCAAGTGCCGCGTTCTGGATCTGCGCTGGCTCAACCCGTTGCCCGTGGAGGACATTGTCCGCGAGGCGCGCGCCACCGGCCACGTGCTCGTCGTCGACGAAACTCGCCGCACCGGCGGCGTCAGCGAAGCCATCTTCACCGCGCTAATCGACGCTGGCTACCGCGGTGCCTTGTCGCGAATCACTAGCGAAGACACCTTCATTCCACTAGGCCCCGCCGCCGACCACGTGCTCGTCCAGCCCCACGACATTGTACGCGCCGCGCTGACGCTGCTCGAGCGCACATACGAACCGACACAACGGCTCTTGGAGATTCAAGAGTAACGGTTCGTGGGTCGCCGGTGGAGTTCACCGGCGGGGCTTCGCCGAGGTCGTGACAGCGGCATCCGGGATGTGCATACGACCCACCGACGAAGTCGGAGGGCTTGGCGGGAATGCCGTTGCTCCTCGGTACTGGTGCCGCTGCTTCGAGGTCGAGTTTCATGTGCAGTAGGTCAGCGGCGCAACCGGGCGGCTTCGCATGTAGGCGAGCACCTTGGTGAGGCCGTCGCGCAAACCTGTCCGCGGCTGCCACCCGAGGCGTTCACGTGCCTGGCTCGCGTCCCCTTCCAGTAACAGCACTTCACTCGAGTCCGGGCGTAGTCGTTGCGAATCCCGCACCACCTCGACGTCCCCGTGACCGGCAAGCTCGCCAATGTGCTGCGCCAGTTCGCCGACGGTGACGGAAGTTCCGGAGGCGAAGTTGAAGGTTTCGCCGGCCACAGATTCATGCGGAGCTTCGACGAGCAAGCGGAACGCCTCGACGGTATCCTCGACGAACGTGAGGTCCCGGCGAGGAGCCGTCGCGCCGAGTTGGATGCGACCGTCTCCGCGCGAGAGCACCTGCGCGGCAATGGTGGGAATCACCGCCCGTTGTGACTGCCTGGGGCCGTAGGTGTTGAACGGCCGCGCCACGACCACTGGCAAGCCGAAGCTGCGCTGGTAGCTAAGTCCGAGTTGGTCGGCAGCCACTTTGCTTGCGGCGTAGGGGGACTGCGGGTGCAGGCGGTGATCCTCGCGGATGGGAGTGTGTTGTGCCGTGCCGTACACCTCGCTCGTTGAGGTAACCACCACCCGCGTAAGGTCACGCCGTCGCGCCGCTTCAAGCACATTCTGTGTGCCTGTAACGTTCGTCGCCACATATGAGCGCGGCGCCTCGTAGGAGTACGGAATGCCAATCAACGCGGCGAGATGGACGACGGCTTCGCATCCCGCGGCAAGCGCATCCATCTGCTCGGTGTCGCGCACGTCGCCGTAGACGACGTCGACGTCCTGCAGCACGCTCGGCGAGATCTGCGCGAGTAGCCCGACGCTGCCGCTCGAGCAGTAACGCACCAGCGCCCGGACACGGTGACCGCGGCGCGCGAGGTGCTCGACGAGGTGGCTGCCAATGAAGCCGCCCGCGCCGGTGACGAAGATGCTTTGGGGATTCGTGGTGGTGTTCATGTTGCGGGGGAAAACGACGGTGAATGAGTAAGAGAGCCGACCGTTCGCGTTAGCGAATACCGGTTGGCCCGCCGCGCATCTTCCGCCGGCACCGGATTAAGTGGGCCACCACCCGAAAAACCGTTCGCGGCCGAATCCACCTTTCCCTCTTGTGATGATGCTCAAACGTGGCTTGGACCTTCTCGGTGCGACACTACTCCTGTTGGTCTCGGCTCCGCTGTTTGCCTTGCTTGCGCTGGCAATCAAGCTCGACAGTCCCGGACCCGTCTTTTTTTGGCAGCGACGCCTCGGCCGTGGTGGCAAACCGTTTTACATGGCGAAGTTTCGCAAAATGCCAAACAGGTTGCCGCGCCAGGGCCCCCTCTTGACGCGGCGCTACGACGCCCGGCTTACGCGGCTGGGCCGTTTGCTCGAGCGCACGAAGCTCGACGAGTTGCCACAACTGATCAACGTGTTGCGCGGCGACATGAGCCTCGTTGGGCCGCGGCCGGAAGTCGAGCGGTTCGTCGACCTCGAGGACGAGCGCTGGCAGACAGTTCTTTCCGTGCGCCCTGGCATCTTCGGGCTTACCCAGTTGCGCTTTCGCAATGAGTCGGAGCGGTATCCACCGGGCGTTGCCGACCTCGAGGCCTTTTACCGCGAGCGCATCTTGCCGGAGAAGCTCGCCTGCGACGCCACCTACGTGCGCCGGGTGGGCGTCGTCACGGACGTGCGCCTGATTTTTGCGTGCCTGGTCGCCGCACTGTTCGGCGCGCTAACTCGCAAGGGGATGCGGGAACGGGCCCCGCAGGTGGCGCGGCTCCTGCTCGACACGGCCGTTGCAGTACTCGTGATGGGGCTTGCGCTTGCCGCCACGGATACGCTCGGTGACGTGTCATGGACCTGGCTGGCTCTCGTCGCCGCGGTGCGCCTCGTTGCATTTTCGCTGCAGGGTGTACACCGTCGCCATCCGGTGAGCCTCACGTTGAACGACATTGCCCGGCTTGCTTGCGCAGTCGCGCTTGGCTCCTTGCTGCTCGCTGCGTGCGCACCCCTCCTTGCCTGGCCGGTTCCCGCGCTTGTCCTGCTGCTCGACGCACTGCTTCTAACCGCGGTGCTTGTCGCGAAGGCGCTGGTCGTCACGCACATGTACACCTTGCGCGGCCGTCTTGAAGAGCATGCGCAACACTCCGCGCTGCGTGCCGCTACGCTCGTCGCGCTTGCGAGTGTCGCCTCGCTTGCCACGTTGAGTGGAATGCTTGCGCTGGAACAAGGCGTTGTCTTGGCGCAGCAGCAGCCCTTCGCGGCCTCGGTGGTCGCCGCCGTTGCGTTGCTGTTGTGCGCCGGCGCAATTCGCGCTGTTGGCTACGCTCATGCAATGCTCGCCGGCACAAGCCCCGTCGCGGCGACCTGGCTTGGCAGCGCACTGATCCTCGCCGTCGACACGCTGTTTGCGGTACATGCGCTCACTCTGGCAATTCTGCTCCTTGAGGCCGTGCTGACACTGATCCTGATGTTACTTCTG
>SKZP01000708.1 GCA_007127275.1 Planctomycetota bacterium | reverse complement strand
GGGGCGGCACAAGGATAGCCCTGCCCGTCAGCGCTGGGTACTCCGGCACGGTCACCGACCGCTTTCGCTGCCGCTACAGCGGGGGGCTCGGCCCTGCGCGGCTCCTGCCGGCGTGGCGGCGGTGGTGGTTCGTAGTACATGCGCGCCTCGCCGCGGTGCTGCGTGACTAGTTCTTCCAAAATGGTCGACTGACCCCACCAGTCGTCGCCCATGCCGACCTCAGGCTCCGCCGGCGGGTCGAGATACCGCTGCTTGAGCAACTCAAGCCCCTCGGGCTCGCCGAACGCCGCCATCCGCTCCGCCGAGCGCGTGCGGATAAACAGCGCCGGCCGCTCGCGGTGCTCCTCATACTGTTCGCGCGCCTCCTGGAACGTGCGGGGCAAGGCATGCGGCCGTTGCTTCGGTTGCGCAAGCGCCACCGCCAACCAGGCGGCAAGCAGAAGTGCCAAAGCAAGCGCAATTCCGACGTGTGGGGACCCAACAAAAATACGCATACGGACTCCAGGGCACACGAGAACCCAGTAACAGGATCCGCAAAAAAACTCTGCTCGTTCGCGGACACCTTCGCAGGCGGCTACGCCGCGGGCTACTTCAGCCTGGGTTTATGCGGGCGCGTCAGCCTGCGGATTCGACGGCTTTGCGTACCGCCTCGCCGCGCTCGTCTTCTTGGGATTGGCGTGGAGTGCTGCGGGTTTCGTATACGCGCTCGCGGACAAAAAGCTCGACGAGCTCGGCGTCCAGGTGACCGTTCGCCGCCTCCTCCCGCAGAACGTTTAGCGCTTTCTCGACTGGCATGGCTTTCTTATACGGGCGGTCGTGAGCGGTCAGCGCGTCGAAAATGTCCGCAACGGCCATGATCTTGCCACCCAGCGGAATCTCTCGTTCGACGAGTCCGAACGGGTAGCCCTTGCCGTTGAGCTTTTCGTGGTGGGTCGCGGCGATCAGCGGCAGGTTTTTCAAGTCTCGCGTCCAGGGAATCTGCTGGAGGAACTCCCAGGAGTGGCGTGCGTGCGACTCAATCTCCGCGCGTTCTTCCGGGGTGAGCGAACCGCGCTCAATGGAGAGGTATCCTAACTCGGCTTCGGTGAGGCACGGTTGGCGCTCGCCGCGTGAATCCTTCCAGGTGAGCTGACCGAGCGTTGCAAGCTCTTCGGCCACGTGCTCGCCGAGTACCGAGGGTTCGTTGGCCTGGCGTACCAGCTCGACGTAGTGGTCAATCTTTGCCTGCTCCCGCCGCAAGCGTGTCTCGACCTCGGCATGCCGCTGGCGTACCGCCTCTGCCGTGATGCTGTCCGACTCGAGCGCTTCGAGCGCCTTTCGCCAGAGGCGTCCCTCGAGGCGTCCCTTCATGGCCTCGAAGCGCTGTTCAATCACTTCGAGCATGCCGGGGTAGAGCTTCTTCGCCTTGACGAGCACCGCCTCGCGCACACCGACCTTGCCGAAGTCGTGCAAAAGCCCCGCGTAGCGCAGCTCGCGCAACGCCTCCGCACTGAAATGCGTTTCCGCGTAGCGTCCCGAGGTGCAACGGTTCACCGCTTCTGCCAGCGCAACGGTCAACTCGGTGACACGCTCGGTGTGGCCGCTCGTCGTCGGGTCGCGAGATTCAATGGCGACCACCGCACCGCGGACGAGCCCTTCAATGAGCTCTTCAATGTTCTTCAGCAGGATGCTGTTGTTCAGCGCCACGGCTGCCTGGCTTGCGAAACTCGACACAATGGCCTGGTTGTCAATGTCGAACGGAATCACCGCCGTCTCGACATCCGCCGGCGGATTGGCAAGCATTTCTCGGGGCTCGCGCTTGCGGTTGATCAACTGTAGGACGCCGAGCACCTCGCCGTTGTGGTCAATCATGGGGACGCAGAGGATGGACTTCGTGCGGTAGCCGACCGACTCGTCCCACGAACGGTTGAGCGTATACGGCGCCGTCGGCGGGATCTGATACGCGTCCTCAATGTTGACCACCTGCTTGAGCACCGCGCAGCAGCCGGCAATGCTCGAGGTATCCAGCGGCATGGTGAAGGTCTTGAAGGGCACCTCGTCGAGCGAGTCGTTCTGCGCCCAGACGAAGCGCAGCGTGTCGCGTTGCGCCCCGTCGACGAGGTAGATGGAGCCAGCGTCGGCGCCGGTAAAGGCGCGAGCATTCTCGAGGATTTTCTCCAGCAGGACCTCGAGGTCGCGCTCGCCGGAGAGGGCAATGCCAATGTTGATCACGTCGCGCAGTTGCCGGGTGCGGCGGCCGAGTTCGCGGCGCAGATCCGCCTTTTCCGCTTCGAGTTGCAGCAATGCCGCGGCATTGCGCGCCGAACGGCACAGCGCCGTCACCGTATACGGCCGGTAGAGCTCGTCGAGCACGGACTCGGCCATGCGTTCCGGCAGCGGCTCCCCCGCTTGCCGGTGCAGGACAATCACGCCGACGTGCTTGCGCGTCAGATACTTCAGGCGAAACTGGTCATTCTCCCAGGCCTCGGCAAACGCCTCTGCATCCAACAGCAAGAGAACCGGTTGCGCCACGCCGGCATTAATCGAGGTGCGCATCCGTGTTTCGCCGGCAAGCGGAATGTCACGCACGTGCGCGAGGCTCTGGCACTCGAAGCCCTCTCGAGCGAGCGCCTGCAAGTGCCCCGCCACGTCGGTGTCGCGTACCACGAACAACCGCGCCTTATTCGCAGCAGCGGCGGTGGCAGCCATTCGCGCAGGCCCCCTTTTGTTGGTGCTCGGTGCGAGAGCGAATGCAAACTTGCTTTGCGTTGCAACAACACACCAGTGTACCGCAAACGACCGGCGACAACCACGGGTGGCCGAGTCGGCCCTGCATCCCGCAAAAAGGGGGAGTGGTTCACGCCCCAAGCGCACGGGCTGCGGCCCGTGGGAGGTACGCGACCGAATACCCGGGACCCACAGGCCGCAGCCCGTGGGCTTTCGAAATCAATTCCCCTCCGCGGGATGCCCGGCCGAGTCGGCGGATGCATCCGGCTTAGGAGCTCTCTCAGGAAACACCTTCCGAAGTTGAGCGTCACGAGCGAAGGCTGTGCAAGCGGAGGAAGTTGAGCCGCAGAGGCGTGGCCGTAACCACGTTGAGCAGCGGAAACGACGACAACGAAGCACCGTCGAGCGCAGGTGCTCAGATTCGGACGTAGTTTTCTGCCAGCTCCTTAGGGTGGGCCACATAGCTGCAGGGCCGTGAGTCGTCCCGTGCGCAACGAACCAGTCAGGAACCGTTGGCGACCAATCCATATGCTGCACGACTGCGCACCCTCGTACCTCGCCGCGGGACGGACTGGGCGGGCACGGGGGCCCGCCCGCCGTTCGTGGTCCTGTGCGAACATTGTTCCGGCACCAGGAGCCGGCCGCACCGCAAGTCGACGTGTGGCGGCAGGCGCGAAGGACAAACGAAAATCCGCGGGCCGGCAGCCCACGGATCCGGTCGTCGCTTGATTGTTCGCAACTGAGCCCAGCTGTGTCTCGACGCGCGACGGCGCGACCCGTCACACCTTCGTCAACTTGCGACCCATCCGCCGGCGGTTGTTCAGAACCTTGCGGCCGTGGCGCGACTTCATGCGAGCTCGGAAGCCGAACTTGCGCTTATACTTGATGCTACTTTTCCGAATATTGCGACCGTGCATGGTCGTCGCCCCCTCAATCAAACCGGGTTCCACAATTCGAACGGTCAACGAATTCGCACGGCTTGTGGCATGTGTGCGCGGTTATGTCAAGCGCCGAGGCTTTCGTCCGTGCCTTCCTGCGTCCCGCGAATGGGAAAGGGTTCACGTGCAAGCCCACGGGATGCGGCCGCGGGTCTTACGCGACCGAGAATCAGGCCCCACGGGCCGCAGCCCCTGGGGCTTGCAGAAACAATTCCCCCTTCGCCTCCTACGCCTTGCATGGTTTTTGCTCGTCACACCTCACCCACGGATTCAATCTTGACGGGCTACCAGCTTGCGCGGGTAATGCGCGGGGTGTCCCCGGAACGTGGCACTTGCGCTTGTTCAGGGAATTTGCCATTCCGCTTGTGCCTGTCCGAAGTGTGTTTCGCAGCGTAGATGAGGAGATTCGTTGTGGTGCAGATTGCTCAAATCAAGGCGCGAGAGGTGCTCGACTCGCGTGGCAACCCCACGGTCGAAGCGGATGTGATCCTGCAATCCGGCACGGCAGGGCGAGCCATTGTCCCCTCGGGGGCCTCGACGGGGACACACGAAGCCGTGGAGTTGCGCGACGGCGGTACCCGCTACGCCGGCAAGGGCGTACTCAAGGCCGTTGAAAACGTCAACACGCGTGTTGCCGACGCGCTCGTGGGGCTCAACGCGCTCAACCAGGAATTGATTGACCGCCGCTTGCTCGAACTCGACGGCTCGCCGAACAAGGCAAACCTCGGCGCGAACGCCACCCTCGCCGTCAGCATGGCAACGGCCCGCGCTGCGGCGAACGCCGTCGGTCTGCCGCTGTACCGCTACCTCGGCGGCACCGGGGCGCGTACTTTGCCCGTGCCGCTTGCGAACATCCTCAATGGTGGCGCGCACGCCGACAACAACGTCGACCTGCAAGAGTTCATGATTGTGCCCCACGGCGCGGAAAGCTTCCGCGAAGCGCTGCGCTGGGGTGCGGAGATCTTTCACGCGCTCAAGAAAATCCTCAAGAAAGAGGGGCTTTCCACCGCCGTCGGCGACGAAGGCGGCTACGCCCCCAACCTCGAGTCGAACGAGGCCGCGCTGAAACGCATCATGGAAGCCATTGAGCAGGCTGGCTACAAGCCCAAGCAACAGGTCAGCATTGCCCTCGACGCCGCGGCCAGCGAGTTCTACGGAAAGTCCAGCAAGGAGCACGGCGAGCCCAAGGACACGCAATACCACCTCGACGGCAAGCAAATGAGCGGCGCCGAACTTGCCGAGTGGTATGCGGAACTCTGCCAGCGGTATCCCATTGTGAGCATTGAGGACAGCCACCACGAGGACGACTGGGACGGCTTCGCGGCGCTGACGAAGAAGCTCGGTGAGACGGTGCAACTCGTCGGCGACGACCTCTTCGTTACCAACCGCACCCGCCTCCAGCAGGGCATTGAGCGCGGCATTGCCAACAGCATCCTGATCAAGGTGAACCAGATTGGCACCGTCAGCGAGACCCTCGCGACCATCTCGCTTGCGCACAACAACCGCTACACCAGTGTGATCAGCCACCGCTCCGGTGAAACCGAGGACACCACCATTGCGGACCTTGCCGTTGCGGTGAATGCCGGCCAAATCAAGACTGGCAGCTTTAGCCGTACCGACCGTACCGCGAAGTACAACCAGTTGCTGCGCATTGAAGAAGAGCTAGGCAGTGACGCCGTATACGCCGGCACCCAGGCCAGGTTCCTGCGGGCATAAGTCAGTCACGGGCGACCAACCGTTGCACGGCGGCTTTTCAATCCCAGGGGCGGAACTCGGCGAAGTCGTCGAAGTACGGCGTGGGCGGACGCAGCAGGTGGGGGAGGCGGGCGGCGACGCCGAGCGGAGCGCCGCGGGAGATGCGCTCGAAAGAGTCCGCGGCGTGATCCGGGCGGTCCAATGCTCGCAAGGCGCGGCCTTGGGTGAACCAGGCGAGGTAGCGCCACTTGCCGGGGTGGCGCCCGCTTCGTTCGCTGGTGCGCTCCGCGCGCATCGCCGCCGCGTAGTCGTCGAAGCTCAGCGCCGTCATCTCCCACTGCCCGCTCCAGTAGTAGCCCAGCGCCACGCCGGCACGTCCCTGGGTCCGTCGTACTGCGTCACCGGTCCAGTCGGCCGCCGGCGGCAGCAACCGGCGCAGCGACTCCGGCATGCCAAGCAACGGTGAGCCCGGCGCGGTCGCCGCGACGGGAATGCCGGTGAAATGCTCGTGCTGTGGCTCCTCGTCGGGCTCCGGCGGAAACACGAAGCGCTCCCGCCACCGCTCGGTTTGGTACACCGAATAGGCGCGGGTCTCGTGCCGCGACGTCGCATCTCGCGGCCGGCGGTAGTCCAGCGAGCGCTGGCGGTGCACAACGTTGTCGTGCTGCGCAGCGCGTTGCCCCGGATTCGGAAGCGCGTGATTGGGTTCGCGCGGTCCGGCGAGTTCCGCCTGTAGCGCCTTCACCAGCCACCACTCGCGCACTCGCTGCCAGCG
>SKZP01000606.1 GCA_007127275.1 Planctomycetota bacterium | reverse complement strand
TCGAACCAGTCGCGCATGATCCGGCGGGCTTCGTCGGGATCCTCCACGAAAGTCCAGGCGCTGGAGAGCGTCGAGTGGTGTCCGAAGCAAATTCGCTCAATCCAAATGACGAAGCGCTCGCTGCCGAACTCTTTCATCAGAAAGGCACGCACCTGGCCGCCGTGCCACGGCAACGGCTCGGGACCTTGGCGAAAGCCGTGCGGGGCCTCGTCAATGGACAGGTCGCGCACCAGGCTCTCGTGAATTTCGCTGCGCAAGAGCACCTCGAGCGGCTCGGTAAATTCGGTGCCGCCGGCCGCAATTTCGCTGCGGTCGTAAAGTTTGCCGTCGCGGTAACCGTGGACAACGGTGAACATGGCCTCGTCGGGGTCGCGGCGCCGTTAGGGGCGTCGTCGGTTGGTGCCAAGCGTCCGTACCTTGCCGAATGCGCTTGATTCTGCCCGCCGGGTTTCCGGGACCCAGCTTGTTTTTGTTTTTGGCTTTTCCAGCGATTGTATCGCTACAGCCGTGTTAACCCTTGAGCTTCCTCGCGCATTCCGACCCGCTGGCACCGGGAGCGCCCACCCTGGGGTGCGAGCGGTGAATCCGTTGAAACCACGGCGAACAAGCTCAAGGAGCCGGGTCGAAGCCCCGGCGAGTTTATCCGCGGGCCGCACGGGGGGCAACCGCGAGAGCGAAATCTACGTTATTATACCCGGGTGCATCAGAAGCTGGTACGGTAGCCGGCGTTTGGAGCCGTCAGGAAATTGATCCGAACCGAGCGTTGCGAGCAAAGGCAGTGCAAGGCGAAGGCGGTGAGCAGCGGACGCATGACATCGCCATGTCGAGCCGCGCAACCGACAACACGAAGCGGAGCCGAGTGCAGCCGCTCACGTACGGAAGTAGGTTTCGGGCAGCTCCTTTGTTCACCGAGCCGGTTGATGGGTGGCGAGGCCCCCGTGGAGTTGTGGCCATGTTGAAGGCAATCTTCTTGCTGTGTGCCGTGGTCGGCGGCGTGATTTTTCTGATTCAGCTCTTTCTCGCCATGATCGGGCTCGACGCCGACGCCGACGTAGACGCCGACTTCACCGACAGCGGTGGCTTCTTCGGTATCCTGAGTTTGCGAGCAATTGTCGCTGCGGTGACCTTCTTCGGGCTCGGCGGAATGATTGCGACCACCTCGGGGCTCGACGACCTGACGAGCATCAGCATTGCCGCTGGCGCCGGCCTTGCCGCCATGATCGCCGTGGGGCTGCTGATGCGGTTTCTTTACTCGTTGCGCGCCGAGGGCAACCTGCGCACGAAGAACGCCGTTGGTTTGCGTGGGAAGGTTTATCTGCGCATCCCCCCCAACCACGGGGGCTCCGGGCGCATCCAACTGGTGCAGCAAGGGCGCACCGTGGATTACTACGCAATGACCGCTTCCCCCGAAGAGTTGCCGACGGGCTCCGACGTGGTCGTGGTGCGCGTAATCAACGCCGAGACCGTCGAAGTCGCCCGCCCTGGCGACCGCAAGTAAGCAAGGGGCGGAGTCGTGGCGCAGCGCGTCGCCGGGCGTTCTGAGTTCGCAAGATTCGGGGGGCGCGCGCACGCAGCATCTCCTGCTACGACACGGACCGTGGGGCCGCCGAGCGTTGCATAAGTATGGGTCCCTCCGTACACTGCGTCGTGCGCTGCGAGGTTTGCGCCGGGCGATGCGACGGGCAGAAGAGTCGAGTTGATGTCAAATCAGTGTGTCACGTGTGGTGAGGTGCTTTTCGAGGGGGAGACGGTCTGCCCCGCGTGCGGTACGCCGAAAGACTCGGTGCGGCCACAAGGGGGAGCGGGGGGACACGACCCGCACGACCCGGATGAAACCGGCGTCGCTCACGCCCCGGTGCCTGGCACGTCGCGGGAACCGCGCGCCAGTGGCAAAGGCCCCCAACCAAGCCCCCAGCCGCCCAGCGCCGCCCCCGCAAGGAAACGGCCCGCGAACAGGCCCGCGAAAAAGGCAAACCGCCCCGCGCGCGTCGAGAACCGAGGCCTTGCACCGGAGCACTCCGCCCGCCGATACTTCGAGTCGAATTCCGGCTCGGGGCCCCTCGCCGCGGTCGGCCTGATTGTCCTGACCGTCGCCGTGATTGGCTTGAGCATCTGGGTGGTTGGCGGCGGCCTTTCTTCGGAGAGACCGTCCCGCGAGGTCACGACCACGCCGCTCGAGGAAGACGACGTTCTGTTCGATTTCACTCCCGTCAGGGATTTCCGTACCGGGGAAGGGGTAATGGTTTTCGAGGTGATAACCAGCGACGGGCGCCTTTCCGACGCCCGCTGCAGAGAGTACCTCGAGTCCCTCGGCCGCAGGCTTGCCCAGCACTCGACGGCGAGGCTGGCTTCTAGGCGCTTATACAGTCAAGCAAACTACCAACGCTGGCTCGACGAGGGTGGCCGCGCCGAATTGCGTGTACGTGATAAGGACGAGGAGGGCGAGGTCTACTACCGCCAGTCCTTCTCCGTCGAGCCTCGCTAAACCACCGGGTGCAGCCAGGATATCTTGGTGCGACCGATATGATGCTAGGGGTGGTCTTCCGTGGCGCCCCGCCCAAACGCTCGTTGCACCAACGGTTTCCGGCTACTACGCAAGTCATCCGAGGCGCTCGGCGGGCGACTTTCGCGCGTGTATGACGGCTGCGAACGTCGTGCAGCCCCGTCTGTAGGGGCCATTGCCCGGGGGTTCGTACTACCACCCAACGACTCGCGCAGCCCGGCGTATCATCTGTTGTGAGGTTACGCCCAAGTCTACCGCCGTCACTCCGTTCGCTCACCATGGAACCTCGTCAGACGCACATTCGCGGAGATCGGTTGCGCCGGCGCACGACGGAAGTCGTGGTTGTCGGGATGATGACGGTGCTGTTCGCCACGTGGGGCTTGCTGAACGGTACGGCACATGCGGCGACGGTGCGGCACCTCTCGTTCGCGGAGCTGTGTGATCGCGCCGACTTGATCGTTCGTGGCACTGTACTCGCCAGCGCTTCGCACACGCAGTCGAGCGGGCGAATTGTCACTCATCACCGCGTGCGGATTGCCGAGCGACACAAGCCGTCGCAAGAGGCTGACGACGACAACAAAAACGAAAATGACAACGACAACGAGGCGCCGGCTCAGGGGGCGCGAATCACCGTCGTCACCCTCGGGGGCACCGACGGTCAACGGCGCCAGCACGTGCCTGGTGAGGTGCGCCTAACCCGTGGCGACGACGTGGTGCTGTTTCTGCGGCGGCAACCGGGGGAGGGCGAGCACTGGCGAACGGTCGGCCTTGCCCAAGGGGCGCTTCATGGCGTCGACGCCGTGGACGAAAACAATGAGGAGGTCACGCAGATGGAGCAGCGCCTGTCAGGCCTCACTCTGGTCAACGAAGACGGCAATCCCGTTCGCGATGCCACGGCGCTGCGCTTTACCGACGAGCGTTTCCGTGAAAAACTGAAGCGCCACTTTGCCGGCGACGACTTTGCCGGCGACGAATGAGGGCTACTCACTTGTGGGCGCTCACGGACGCCACCTCCTTGACCGCCATTCACGGGCCTTCAACGCCCTCCCGGCCCGTGCAGCTCGTCGAAGATCCCCCTTTCCGCCCGCATTCGGAGCGCAACGTTCCTTCCCAAGGCGCTGGCACCAAAAACTCGACCACCAGTCACAACAACTACCAGCCACCACTGTATGCTTTCTCACTCGCACCTTCTCCTACGCTGCCTCGCCGCCTTTTCTCTGCTCGTGTGCCTCGTCGCACTGCCTGCAAGTGACGCGTATACCGTGCAGCGCGACGCCGCCGGCAACGAGAAAATGTGGGACCTCACCAACGCAGCCGAACTCGCAACCATCAACGACGGGGCCGTGCAGTTCCATATTGGGACGACGCCTTCGCAATACGCGAGCACCTTCACCGGTGGAGTGAGCGAGTTCGCCGCCATGCGCCGCGGCATCCAGGCCTGGGCCGACGTACCCTACGCGGCCATCACCACCGAGTACGCCGGGCTCGTCGAGAACCCCGAAGCAAGTGGCACGGACGAAAAGAACGTCATCTTTCTCGACCCGGACAGTGCCGTGCTCGACGACTCCACCCTCGCCATCACCACGCTGACCACCGACGCCGCGGGCACCATTCTCGACGCCGACATCACGCTCAACGACCGCGACTTCGCCTGGGACACGCTCGGCAACCGCACCACCGGCGAGCCGGGGCGGCCATACATTGAGTCCGTTGTCGCCCGCCACGTCGGCTTTGCGCTCGGACTCGACCGCAGCTTCGTTGGTCGCGCCGCGCTGGGCGAGCCCATCGGTCCCGGCTCCATCCGCGAGTTGCGCCTGCACAGCGACGACCGCGCCGGGCTTGCCGCCATGTATCCTGCGTCGGAGTTTGCCGACGACTTTGGCGAGATTCGCGGCACGGTTGCCACCGACACCGCTGCCGACGCCGAGGCGGTCCAGGTGGCCGCGCTGCGCCTCTCGGATTGGCAGATCGTCGCCGCCGCCCTTACCGACGAAGCCGGCGAGTATTCGCTGCAAGGGCTCGAGCCGGGCGAGTACTGGCTGATTGCTGCGCCCATTCGGCCCGAGGAGATGCACAGCGAGGGCTACGCGAATGCGACCACCGGCGTGTTCCCGCAGGTACACGGCGTCGCCACCTCGAGCACCTCAAGCCCGAGCGTCTTCGAGGTCGACGCGGGGGCCGTGATTGCCACTGGCGCCGACTTCACGCTTTCCACGAATACCGACGACGGCTTCGAGCCCAACGACACCCCCACCGACGCGACACCCCTTGCGCTGGGAGAGGCTGCCGTAGGCCGCGTGATGGATGCAAGCGACGTCGACACCTTCCGCCTCGACGGTGTCGCGCCTGGGGATGAACTCGACCTCGTCGTGCTTGCCTACGCCGCCGGCTCCGAGTTGGATGCGCGCCTCACCGTGATTGGCGACGACGAAAGCACCGTGCTTGTCTCGCCGAGCCCCGTCGACGCGGAATACCTCCCCGAGGCGGACGACGTCGACGGCGCCGCCTTCGACTTCGACGGCCACAATCTCGACGCCCGCCTCGAAGGCTACACCGTCCCCGCCGGGGAAGGGCCAAGCCTGTACCTGCAAGTCGACGCATTCGGCAATCCCGGACAACTCGGCTGGTACCTGATTGCCGCGGTGCGTCCCGCCGACGACGTCAACGTCTCCGCCTGGGCGAGTTCGCTGACGCTGGATCCGCCCACGCTCGACGCCGGCAGCGCAGAAACCGCCACCGCGCGTGTCGAGACGCGCAACCGCTACGGAATGTTGCTCGGCAACCTCGCCAGCGTCGAACTCGACGTCGGCGGCAACGTCGTCGTCATGTCGGAAAGCCCCGCCGGCAGCGGCATCTGGGAAGCGACGCTCAATGCCGAACCGGCCGCCACGGCGCAACTCGTCGTCGCCACCGCCGCGGGTACTCCGCTGGCCGAGGCACGTACGCTGCGCCACACGGGCGGTGTTGACCACGACGAGTCGACCCTTGAGGTGCGCCCCGTCGACGGCCTCTTCGCCGACGGCACAAGCCAAGCCCGCATCCGCGTCATACCGCGCGACATAGACGGCACCCACCGCTACGACGGCGACCACGACGTCATCATTCAATCCACTGCCGGCAACGTCGGCAGCGTAAGCTACAACCCGCAAGCCGGCGCCTATGAGGCGACGTTAACCGCCGCCGACGAACCCGCTACCGCCACCATCAGCGCCACCCTCGACGGAAACGCACTCGCGCAATCCGCCACGTTAGCGTTCGACGCATTGCCCGAGACCGCCATGGACCCACCCGATCCGAGCAATGGCAATGGCAACGGAGACGGCAACGGCAACGGCAGCGACGACGACCTGGGCACTCCGCAAGGCATGTGCGGCAGCTACGCAGGTAGTGCCCCGGCCTTGCTCCTGCTGCCGTTGCTCTTGTTGCTGATGCTGCTCGCCGCAGCAGCAAGGCGACGCAAAAGTGGCGCCGTGATTCCGTGACGCTGCTCCAGAATAGCGAGCGGAGTGCGCGAGCACTGCGAGGCAATCCGGCGCCGCACTGTGATGGCCTCGGAAGGCTCGCGTCCCCCGCTCGCATCACTCAACGAACACAATGGTACGAGGCCTACAACGCGGGATTAGGTCTGG
>SKZP01000673.1 GCA_007127275.1 Planctomycetota bacterium | reverse complement strand
TCCCCCATCTGCGAAACGTCCAGCACGAGTTTCTTCCAGCCCTTACTGGAAAGCTCCTCGAGTTTCTTCCCCAGTCCCGCAGCCGCCTGTGGCGACAGCGTTCCGACGACGTGACCCAACGCCGCACCCTCGAACGGCGCAAACGGCACAAACGCAAGCGAAAGCCCGGCAAGGGTCACTTGCAAGTCAAGCTTCGGGCCAACGAGTCCGGCAAACGCTTCGCAGGCACCGGCCTCGTCGTCGAAGAAACGAAAGAAGCTACGCAACCCAAGCATGTCGAAGATGCTCGCGACGCGCGGCTGCATATTGATCAGCCCAATGGCGCCCCCCTCGCCGTTCACCTCCTCGGTCACCCGCACCAGCGAGCCGAGCCCGGTCGAGTTCACGTAGGTGACCCCGGCAAGGTCGAGCACGAACTTGTAGCGGCCGTCGGCGCGGCACTGCTCGACCGTATGCTGAAAGCCAGTGACGGTGTCGGTGTCAATGGGACCGTGCAGCCGCAAGATGCTCGTGCCCCCGGCGGCTTCCTCGTGCTGGATGCTCAATTTCTGTTTCGCGCTGCCGGCGTGGCCCTTGCTCGCCGGGTCCCGACGGCGGCTTGAGCCCCCGTGGGAAGCGCCTGTGGGGCTGCGGCTGCTGCCCAACTGAGCGGTCGCCGTTCCCTTGTCACCCCCGGCGCCGGTGATTGCCAAGGCACGCACCGCAGCCGGCTCGTCGCTGAACACGGGCAACCCCTGAAAGCTGGCAGTGATATGCCAATGCTCGGCAGGACACAAAAGCACGAGCTTACCCTCGGCGGCGGCGAGGTCGGCCGCCCACCCCTTCAGCGCCTCGGCGAGCTGACTCAGTTGCTCGTGTGGCTGATTCGCCCAGTGTGCGAGTTTGACAATCCAGCGCACCACCTCGTCGCCCGCATGGACGCGCAACGAATCCACAAACGCCGACGGCGGCGTTCCCGCCCGCGGTGCCGGCAACTCCGCCACCCCATGCAACAAGGGGCTCGGTTCAATCCGCAAAACATCCATCAACCAACCACACCAATCAGAAACAACCAAGGAGTACGCAACGAAAGACAAACGCGAACCCACGACGATACCATGTGGGGAGTGGAAAGTGGGTAGTGGGTAGAGTCGGAAGTCGCAGGCGAGCCCAAGCCAAGACCCACGACCTTCACACGCCCCCCTTTTTCGTTGAACTCTCCCCCGGCACCGACGTATCAATAAGGGAATACGGCACCGCGAATGGATGCGCCGGTGCGAACGTCTCGCTCGCACGTGCCGCCCGAGCGGCTCGGACAGGGGGTTCCGCGCCGAGTGCTCATGTCGTCGGAATGCACCGCGACGGTAGGGTGTTGGGACATATGACGGGTGTGGCCGAGTTCGCGCCGAGGCGTCACCTTTCACCTTGGCCCAGCGCCGTGTGCCACTGGGGAATTTCCCGCGTCGGGCGCCGCTCGTCAAAAGGGTGCGAACGAACAACCAGGGTTTGGCAACGATGAAAATTTCGGCATTGCAGCGCTATCATTTGGAGCAGGCAGTGCGCGCCTACTTGCCCATTGCCTATCCGCGCGGCGTGCCCGGTTCTCTTGAGATTCCCCGGTTCGACGAGCAAGCCGGCGAAACGGCGGTGGACGTGGTGCGCCGCCTCTTCGAGGACGAATCACGGGGCAGTCGCAATCTCTGTTGTGCGCGGCTGACGCTTCGACTGGGCAACGAGCGGTATCCCAATATGAAGCTCGTGCTGCAGGAGTTCGTCGAGAAAGGGGAGTATGTCTTCGCCGTCGACGCGCATGATCAGTTGCCGTTGAGTCCGTCGACGCCGGGCTACGAGGACTGGCAGCGGCTCAGGGACTACAACGCGTGGGTGAAGCACCGCATTGAGCGCCGCTTCGACTACGTCGGCTTGCCGACACTGCATCAGGTCGTCGAAGTGCTCTCTCGTTCGCGTTCGGATTGTAACCACGAAACCGCCGGGCTTTCACCGGCGGCGCGCATCCTCGTCGCCGACGACGACCCGGACCTTGGCGCGGCACTGGAAACGATCCTGCGCAGCGAGGGCTACGAGGTCTTTCGCGCCTGCGACGGCGAAGAGGCGCTCAGCATGATCGAGACGGTCGCGCCGGATCTTGTGGTGATGGATTATCTGATGCCACGCCTTTGCGGCGACGACGTCTGCGAGCGGCTCAAACGCAGCGAGCGGTGGCGAAACATTCCGGTGCTGCTTGCGACGACCACGCCGATCGAGTTGATTGGCGAGCACAAAGCCGACGGATTCCTCGTCAAACCCTTCCAACGAAACGTGCTGCTCTCTCTCGTCCAACACTTGCTGGGGCACAAACCCGAAGGAATCGCCGCCACCGCCTGACGCGGGGTTTTTTTATTTATGGGCTCGCACCGTCCACTCGCAGCGCCGGCGTCGTTGGTGTCACCCACGCCGGCCGTGCTCGGCTTCTTGCTTGCGCTCGTCCTTGCCTCGCCGCTGGGCTGCTCCAGTACGCCGCGGCCGCCCGAGGGGGTGGAGCCGGAGTGGCTGGAAATGCGCTACGAGCCCGGGACCGTGGTGCGCACCGCGAGGCTGTTCACGTCGCAGGAACCGGTCGACGGCGAGTTGGCGACGACGCGCCGCGAGGATGTCTACCGCACCTACGTCGAACAGGTCGACGCCACCGGCCAACCCGTCGCCGCGGTGCGCGTATACGACCGGGCCGAGTTCGAGCTGGACCTGCCGGACGGCACGAGGCACGAGCAAAGCGCACTTGCCGGGCAGCGTGTCGAGTTTCGTCCCGGCTTGGATCCGCGCATTGAGGGAGAGCGGGTCCCCGAGGACCTTGCCGTCGGCCTCTCACTAGTCAGCTTCGACGCGCTGCTTTTGCCGGAATACCCCGTGTGGCAGGGGCATACGTGGCGGCCGGAGTCGCAACGGCTCGAACGGCTCGGCTTCTTTCTGCGCACGCTGGGGCTGATGCCACGGCGCAACGACGTGCGCGTCACCTGGGTGCGCACGCTTACCGCCGAGGAAGCCGGCGAGAATGCCGGCCGCGGCGCCGTGTTCGAGTTGCGCTGGCGCGTGCACGGCACCTTTCCCGACGCGGAGAACCGCCCGGTGACGACGCGCCTCGAAATTGAGGGCACCGGACGCTACGACTTCCGCCACCGGCTGATCACGCGCCTCAAGCTACGCGGCGTCCACGAGGGCACCGGTGCCACCTTCCACGTCTCGCTCAACCGCGAACGCCTCGACGTCCGTGCCGCCCCGCCGCCCCGCGACGCCGACGACGACGAACTCGTCGAAGACGTAGACGACACCGACGCCGAGCCGCTGCCCGTGCTGCCGACAACCGACGAAGCCGACCGTGAAGACCACTAAACCGGTAGTCATTTGGAATGCGGCGTAAGGAGCTGGCAGGAAACATCTTCCGAACGTTGCGCGTCACGAGCGAAGACTGTGCGAGGCGAAGGACGTCGAGCAGCGAAGGCGTGGCTGTAGCCACGTCGAGCAGCGGAAACGACGAAAGCAGCGGAAACGACGACAACGAAGCACAGTCGAGCGCAGTAGCTCGAATTCGGAAGGTGTTTCCTGAAAGCCCCTGAGTTTTCTTGTCTGCGGCAAGCCCAGGGCGCAAGCGCAAGCGCCGCGCTCGCCACGGGGCGGTAGGTGCGCTGTACACACGCAATTCGCAGTCAAAACGAGTAGCCCACCGAGAAGTGCAAGACGAATTCGTCTTCGTCGACGTCGTCGCGGCGGTCCGGATTCCAGGCGAAATCCAGGCGCAACGGTCCGATCGGCGTGAGAAAGCGCAGGCCGTAGCCAATGGCGAAGCGGATCGACTCGGGCTCGAACCACTCGCGCGCTTCGCCGACGAGGTTGCCAGCGTCAATGAAGGCGCCGCCCCAGAGCGGGCCGAAGATTTTGTGGCGCAACTCCACCGTGGCGATGTTGCGCACAAGGCCGCCGGCCGAGCGCGGCCCCGTCTCGTCCGGACGCAGCAGGCGATCCTGGCGAAAGGAGCGCACCGTTTCCGAGCCGCCGTTGAAAAAGCGCTCCTGCAGCGGAATCCGCTCGTTGCGCCAGTTCAAGTTGAACCCGGTCGTGTAGCGCAACGCAAGCACCACCGCATCCGGCACCAGCGAAATGAATCCCGCAATCCGCACGTTCGTCTGCAAAAAGCTGACGTCGCCGCCAAGAAACGGCGTGTGCAGCCCGAAGCTGATGCTGAAGACGAAGCCGTCTTGCGGGTCGAAGAAGCTGTCGCGGGTGTCGAAAACAATGCGCGGCTGCAGCGTGCCAAGCAGAACGCGAGCATCAACGTCGGCGGGGTCGATGCCGGGCTCGATGTCGAAGACGGTGGCGCGCTCGATCTGGTAGGCAATGGCGAAGCGCCAGTTCGCGGCCAGCCGGTGCGAGAGCGTCACGGTGGCGCCGAAGGACTCGACGGTAAAGCCCGGCTCCTGGCGCCAGCGGTAGAAACCGCTGACGGTGTAGGGCCACGCCCCCCCGAGCGTCCAGGGGTCCGTGAAACGCGGCACCACCTCGCGCATGCGGAAGCTCGCCAGCGCTCGCACGCCGATGGTACGGCCCGTGCCGAGAATGTTGCGCTCGGCAAGGTCGACGCTGCCTCGCAGCAACTCATACGAGCCGTAACCGACGTTGACGCCGAGCTCGATCGACGGCGCTTCCTGGAGCTCGAAGCGGTAGTCGACGTAGTGCGTTCCGTCGACGACGCGCTCCTCGGTGACCACGTTGAGCTGTTGAATCAGCCCCGTTTGCATCAGGCGCTGGAAGGACTCCTGCTCGAGCTCGAGCGAGTAGGGCTGATCCCGTTGTCCTTTCATGGGAATGATCGAGCGCAAAAATCCCTCGCGAAACCCCTCGAGATTCTCGAACTCAACCGTGCCGATGAGGTAGCGCGGCCCCGGCGTCACCGTATACCGCACCGAGGCCGAGCCCGCCTCAGCGTCCAGCTCGAGGGACTCCTCCACCTCGACGGCGAAGTGGCCGCGGTTCTTGTAATAACTCGACACGGTCGAGCTAAGCGTTACCTGCAGCGACGGTGTGTACGGCGGCGCATCCTCGAGCCAGCGCGACTCCTCCAACCGTTCGTGCAACCGCTCGGAGAGTTTTCGGCGGATGGCTGCGTGATCCGCCTCCGTCACCTCCTCGCCGGCCACGGTCACCGAACGCAGAAAGTACTGCGGCCCCTCGACAATGCGCACGATCAACCGGTACCGCTCCTCGTCGATCGGCTCGGCTCCCTCGGCGAGCGTCGGTTCGTCGACCTGCACCTCGAGGAAGCCGTTGACCGCATACAACGACTCGATGTCGCGCGCGGCGGCGTCAATCTTGCGCTGGGAGTACCAGCGCGGTCCCGTGCCGAAGATGCCGATGCGCAAGGGGACGAAGAAGGCGCGCAACTCGTCGACGTCGAATACGCCGGAGTGCCCGTCGAAGCGAACCTCGACCACCTCGATGCGCGGCCCTTCCTCGATCTCGAAGACGATGTGAACCCGTGGCGCCACCGCGTTCGTCTCTCGCATCACCTCGCGGCGCGGCACCACAGTGGCGAACGGGAAGCCGCGGTCATGGTAGTACGCTTCGATGTCCACGGCGACGTCGAACATGTCCGCAGCCGTGCCGCTCTCCTCGAGGCGCGCAAGCGCAATGGGCGAAGCGCGACGCAGCTCACGCTCGTCGAACACGTCCTCGCCGACGAAGAACACCTCCACAAGCGGCGCATCCTCGTCTTGCGCCCCCTCCTCCGGTTGCGCGTACACCTTTCCGTGGAACGCAAGCGTCAGCAGCGCAAGCGCCAAGAACACGCAAGGCACAAGGGGGGAGCAAGTCGAAGGCATGAGCAAAACGAAGCGACGCAGGGGTTCACGACAGGTCGGCCGACCGCAACGACAGAAACAATACGGGACGTTTCTCTGCGTCCGGCTGTTGCCGAATTCACCGCAAAGGGGCCGCGACGTCCCAAGCGTAAGGGCCTCGTCGAAAACAGCGAGCGGGCCTGACTCGTCGGAGCCGGCTGAAATCCATTCGAATGGGCACCGAAGTCACGGACCGCAACAGGAAGCGCCTTGCACTCGCCTCAGTAATTTTCCAAACCCCCGGGCTGCGGCCTGTGGGTGGATTTC
>SKZP01000116.1 GCA_007127275.1 Planctomycetota bacterium | reverse complement strand
GTTCCGCACCGACGCAAAGCGCTGAACAAGTCACCCGTACACCGCCTACCGGCGGCCCGCTCGACCCGCCCGTCGGATTCGAAGGGGTGCATCCGACTCTCATTGGGCCAAAGGCTCGAAGTTTGCCGTGCGTAGGACGGGCCTTCGCGCCCGCCTGGTGCGCAATATCCAATCAGGATTCATCAGCGACGTGCCGTATGCATGTATGAATGCGCGCCGTCGTACTCCGGCCGCTGGAGGGACTGGGGCGGGCACGGAGATGCGCCCTACGCACGTGGTTCCGCTCAGAATTGCACCCGACTCGAATTTGCTGGAGCCACACAGCGAGTTAGGGTAGGCGAGAAGAGCCTCGCGGAATACCGCGCGGTTTCGTCGTTCCCTCGTCTTTGAAAGGTCAGCGGGTGTCCTCCTCAACGCCATCTCCTACACCGGCAGCGGCACCGTACCGCGTTTGGTTGTTGCTCAACGAGCTTCCTTCCGGGCTCGCCGAGTCCGTTCACGGCTGGCTCGCCACATTTTTGCAAGGCGTGGAGGCGGTCGCGTCGAGCGACGAGGGCGAGACGGCGTCGTGGTCGGTGCGCGTGCCCGGCTTCAGCGAGCGCGACGGGCAGGACGCGCGGCTTGTCGTGCGGGCAACGGAGGAGCCGAGTCGGGCGCCGGAGTTGCGCGAAGCGATCAAGCAGACCTGGGACTGGCCGGATGCGGTCGAGGCGTGCATGGCGCATACGGCGACGCTCTCCGTCGAAGATGCCTCGCCGGCGCCGCTGCCGGGGCGCGACCGCGTGGCGCTGATGCACGGGGCGGTGCGCGGCCTGCTTCGCGGGCTCGTCGCTGGGGGCGGCGCGACCGGAGAGAATCCGCAGCAGATTTCGCCGACGACGCTCGCCGACTCGCCGTTGCTTGCGCTGCACTGGGAGCCGTCGCGGCGCATCCTCGAGCCGTCGCACTACGAGCAGGTCGTGCAGGCCGGCGACTGGCTCTACGGCGGGGCGGTCAACGTGCGCCTCTACCAAATCGAGGGGGGGCTGCCGCAAGAGACTGTCATGGACACCTTGGGCCTTGCACCGCTGGGCTTGCCGGACTTGCAGGTACACTTCGTTGGCCTCGACCCCAATGCCGTCGCCGAGTGGCTCTACGGATACGCGCACTACCTGTTTCAACACGGCGACATCATCCAAGACGGCCACACGGTCGAAGGGGTCAACGCCGGTGAACGCTGGCCGGTGCGCCACGAGCCGGGGCTCGTCGAGCCGGAGCGCACCGTGCTCAACGCTCACCCCAACAGCTCCAGCCCCGTTGAGCTCGAGCAAAACGGCGGCGCAAACAACGAGCCAAGCGGCCCCGCATAAACCGAGGCTGCTGGCTTGTGGCTTTCGGCTTGTGGCTTCCGCTCAGGGCTGCGCTCGGACGCTCCTTCCCGGTGCTACGACGCGCAAGGTTCCGGCTACACTGTATTGCGCTGTGTGCGCGGATTCGCTTGAGCCAAGTCTTGGCGCCGTGCATCTTCAGGTTGTGGAACGGGTGTCAATCAAGCCCACGGGCTTCGCCCGTAGGTCGCACCCACGTTCGGGCTTTGCCTTTCGGGCGACGCGCATATGCCGTTTTGTGACGACGCACGGCGAGCGCAGGGCGCCAGTCCTGCGAGGTGACGCATGGAAACACGCGGGCGGGTTTGCCTCACGGGGCTGGCGCCCTGCGCTCGCCTCGGAAAAGAAAACATAGCGGCATTCCGGCTTCGCCTGTGGGTGGCACCCACGGGCGGCTTCGACCCACGGGCGGTTTCGAGCCACGGCGGTTTCGAGCCATGGCGGTTTCGACCCACGGGCGAAGCCCGTGGGCTTGGTGGCGACCTTTCAATCAACAAGGGGCTACTTCTTAAGGTGCAGGGTGGACTCGAAGGTTTCGCGCGCGCGTATGTCGACGGTGCGGCTTGCCGTTGCACCGTCGTAGCTGGTCAGCTTGACGGTGTAGGTGCCGCTACCGAGGCCGAGCACTTCGAGCGCCGGTGGATTCTCTTCTCCGTCGAGGTGGCGAGTGGAGATCATGCTTTGCGACGGCGTTACGTCGCGGCCGTCTTCGTCAAGGACTGTGAGCGCAACGTCTTGCGTCGGACGCCCCTCGGGGTCGAGCACATGCACGTGCAGGCGCCCCGTCTCACCCGGCGCGACGACGACTTCGCTGGTTTGCCCCGCTTCGACGAGCACCTCGTGGAACTGCTGCGCGTAGCCGGCAACGGAGACGCGCAACGTGTAGCGCCCCGGGAAAATGCTTTGAAGCAAGGAGGCCCCTTCGAGGGGTAGGAATTGCACGTTGGGGACTCGGGCCCCGTCGGCGTAGTACAGGTCAATGCGCGCCGTTTCATCGACTGTTGCCTGGGGCACGCCTTCCATGCGCACGCGCACTTGGCCGGCCTCTTGCAGCGTCAACTGGAGCGAGATGGTTTCGCCGTCCGGAACCTCCACCTCGGCCTGCGCGGCCGAGCCGCCGCTGTAGGTGTTGCGCGCAAACACGCGGTAGGTGCCGTGCAGCCCGAAGAGGCGGAAGCTGCCGTCGCTTGCCGTGCGGGTCATTACCGGCGAGGTCGCCTGCGCGTCGCTGCCTCGTTTCGCGTCGAGGCGCACGGCACTGACCCACTTGCCGGTACGCGGATTCCCCTCGCCGTCGCAAAGAACACCGACAATTCCGCCGGCGGGAATTTGCAGTGTAACCTCGTGGGCGTCTACGCCGGAAGGGACGACGAAGCGTTGCGGCTCGAGCATCATGGCGAGTTCCGGAACGCGGATGGCATAGGCCTCGTAGCGCCCGGGAAGCAACACCGTCTCGACCGTCCCGTTCGAGTCGGTCCTCACGCTCGTCCACTGGCGTTGCGAGCTAAGGCTGAAGCCGGCGGCAACGGGCTGTCCATCCAGGAGTGTGCGGATGACTACGGGAATGGCTTCGCCGAGACTTCGATACAAGTGGGTGGTTTCCCCGTCATGTATGGTGACGACTTCATAAAGTGCAATGCCGTCGACGTTCAATTCGACCGTGTAGGAGCCCGGCGAAAGGCGCTCGAAACGGAATCTTCCGGACTGGTCGGTGCGAACGGACTTAGAGCCGAACTCGGTCATCACCTGGCGCAGAGTGACTTCGGTGTCGGCGGCCGGTTTGCCGCCGGTGCGTGTGATCCGACCTGCGAGTTGGCCGCCAGCGGTGAGGCGAATGCGAACGTCTTCGGTGGTACGCACGTCGACGTCGGCATGTGCGGGTGCGGCGTCGTCGCGGTCGACGCGGATGGAGAACACGGGCAACGGAATCTCTTCGAAGCGAGCGACGCCCTGCGAGTCGGTGAGCTGCCCCGCGGGCAATTCCGGTGCGCGGTAGCGGTAGTTGCCCGTGGCGCGAAGTTCCACCGTCGCATGCTCGACTGGCTCCCCCGCGGCGTCGTGGACATGCACGGCAAGTCCGAACGTCTCGCCGAGCGTGAGTTCCACCTCCGCGGGAGCGTCGAGCGTGGCGAGCACGTCGGCGGAGACGGAGGCGTATCCGTCGCTGTGGGCCACCAAGGTGTGCTCGCCGGGCGAGACGAGCAGGCGGAAGCGGCCCCGCTCGGCGTCGTAGCGAAAGCGCCCGTTTTCACGGGAGGTGTCCAGGGAGTGCTGGTCGTAGTTCGAAACGAGCGTTCCCTGCGCAACCGGCGAGCCGTCCGGCAGGGTGATGGTGCCGGCAATCTCGGCGAGTGCACCTAGCGAAATCTCCACGTCGGAAGCTCCCGCCGAGACGACCTTCCTTGCCTGGTCGGCACCGGGGGCCGAGGCACTCAAGCGGTACTCGGCGGGCGCGAGTCCGCCGACGACGAAGCGTCCGGCTTCCTCGTCGTTGTCGACTTCAATGGTGCGCGCATCCTGCTCGACGCGGCGGTACACGCGGTGGCGGTCATGCTGCCAAATGCCGTGGACCCAGTAGTCGTGCGGCTCGCGGTGGCGGTTCACGGAGAGTCGAGCGCCGGTGGCGGGGGTTCCGTCGGCGTCCCGAATGCGGCCGCGAATCTCGAGCCCGGGTTCGAGGAATATCTCGAGCGCTTGCGTGGACTCCGCGTCGAGCGTCAGGGTTCGCTCATGCAGCAGGTGGCCTTTGCCGCCGACGAGCAGGTGCACCTCGCCGGCGGGCAGGGAGGTGAACTCAAACGTGCCGTCTTCGCCGGTTCGCTCGGTGCGTCGCCACGAAGTCGGGTGCCAGCGAAAGTCGGCGACCAAGTCTTCGACTTCCTCCAATGTCACCCGTGGGTCGAAGTCGCTCGCCTGAATCAGAGCCTGCTCTAGGGGCTCGCCGTTTGCGTCGAATACCGTTCCGCGCAGGCTGGCGCCGGGCCGAAAGATTACCTCCACGTCGCGGCGGCTCTCGGTCGTGCCAATTACGAGTCCGGAGGCACGCTCGGTCGCGTAGGCGTTATGCCGGGCGACGAGCGTGTAGGTTCCTGGCTCAATCCCGACAAGGCGCCGCATCCAGCGCTCTCCCTCCTTGAGTTCTCGCTCGAGGCGGCCGTAGAAGCCGGTGCCGGGTTGCTCGTAGTGCGGATCCGGCTCCCCCTTTCGGTTGAGCGCTTGCCCGGCCTCGTCGGCGAGAAAGAGTTCCCGTGCGACGTAGTGCGGCCGCGGCTCGCCCCCTTCTTCGCCGTCGCGCTCCAGCCAGAGGTCGACCAACTCCCTCGCGCCGAGCGGCTCGCCGTCGGGCGTGCGGATCTCGACGGCGACGACGGCGTGGCGGTGCAAGCGAATCAGCAGGCCAAACTCGCCGGGCTGTACCCCTTCGAGGGTTTCGTCGTCGTAGCCGCGGATGCTTGCTTCGACAGTAAAGCCGGACTCCGCGAAGGCACCAATCGGCGGCACGAGACCGCGAACGGTGAAGTCGCCGTCGGCGTCGGTGCGCGCGGACTGAGCGAGCAGGTCTTCACCGGCGAGCTGCGCCACCGTACCCGGCGCGGTGACGTGGATGCGGCATTGCGCAACGGGTGCGCCGTATTGGTCGACGACGCGGCCGGAGATCTCTTCGCCCTGGGCGAGTGTGATCTCTACGTCGGTGAAGCCACGCGACGCGAGATTAAGGTTCGTCGCGTGGCCGGGGCCGTAGCCCTCGGCGAAGGCGCCAACGTGGGTGGCGTGTTCCGGCTCCCGCAACGGCCCAATCTCGGCGACGCCGTGCTCGTCGGTGCGCCCGAGCCGTTCGCGGCCCAGGGACAACACACCAATACGCAAGGCGAGGCGCGGATTCTCGGTGAGCGCTTCGTCGACAGGTTCTCGCGTATGCAGCGCCGCCACCTCCGCGTCGGCCACGGGCTCTCCGTTCGGCGAGCGTACGTGTACCCGCACGGCCGGCGCTCGCTCAACGGTAAACTCAAGCGGCTTCTGCGAGCCCCAGTCGGCCGGTTTGCCGCGCACTTCGAGGAGGGTCGGCGCGGTGACAACCACGTGCCCCGCCGCGCCCGGTTCGTAGTCGCTTGTACGCAGCCAGCCGAGACGGAAGCGTCCGTGCTCGTCGGTGCGTGTGCGGATGACGCCGCGCTCGGCGCCAAAGTCGAGCGGGTCGCGCCGGCTCTCTCGCCACCACACGGTCCACAACACCGTAACGTCCGCCACCGGCTCGTCGTCATTGTCGAGCACCCGTCCCTTAAGTGCTCCGGTGGTTTCAACGTCTGCTGCTTCTTCCGTGGCGCCGTGGTCACCCGGTACCGGCTCCTGCTCGGCGTCTTCCGTTTCGTTCACGGTGTGATCTTGCTCGCCGTTCGCTGTCCTCGAGGCTTTGGGGCCGTTCGCCTCGGGGGGCTGCGCCGGTTGTTCATCCGTAGCCGCGACTGGCTCCCCGGAATTCTCGGAGCGCTCGTCGCCAACGAACAACCACGCTCCAACGGCCGTCGCCACGACGAGCAATACCACAACGAGCAGGGCAATGATTCGCGTAGACATCTCGGGCGACCTCGCAGAAAGACACGACGTCGTTCATTGTCATGCGTTCACGCATGGTAACGTACCTCTGCCATCAATGCGAGGCGCGACCTAGCCTGCTCACCTTGTTTCGCCTCGTACAGCATTCGCTCGTTACGCTCAAACTACGGAAGACGCGGGCAAGGTCCGGATTGATGCGGCGCGGCTCCCCCTCGGCGAGGAGC
>SKZP01000667.1 GCA_007127275.1 Planctomycetota bacterium | reverse complement strand
CGGCGAGTTGCTCGTCATCATCGGGCGCTCCGGCAGCGGCAAGTCCACGCTCTTGCATAACATGGGGCTGCTCGACACCCCGACCGCAGGACAAATCTTTTTCCAGGACCAGGACCTCGCGCAACTCAACGTCGAGCGACAGTCGGCGGTACGCAACGAACATTTCGGCTTCGTCTTTCAGTTCTACCACTTGTTGCCGGAGTTCACGGCGCTGGAAAACGTATTGATGCCGCTGATGATCCACCACGGGCCGTTGCGGTACTACCGCCAGCGCCGGGCAATGACCCAGCGTGCGCGCGACCTGCTCGTGCGCCTCGGCCTGGGGCACCGGCTAACGCACCGCCCGGCGCAGCTCTCCGGCGGCGAGCGCCAACGAGTCGCCATTGCCCGCGCATTGATCAACAGGCCAGCCGTCGTTTTCTGTGAAGAACCGACCGGCAACCTGGATTCGAAAACGGCCGAGGAGATCCACCAGCACTTGCTGGCGCTCAACCGCGGCGAAGAGCGCCAAACGTTCGTCGTCGTTACGCACAATTACGCGCTCGCCCAGCTGGGCACGCGCGTGCTGCACATGCAGGATGGCGAGCTTACGCCGGACGAGGCGCCTGTAGACTAAACCACCCGCACAATGAGATCCGCAATCTCAACCACAGGCCGCGGCCCGTGGGTCGACTCCCGCAGCGCGTGGGCCCCACGGGCCGCGGCCCGTCAAGTTTGAACCCGTTTGACTCGGGGGACTCTCGTCACCCGCTCGCCTTTCGTTAGGGCTGCCTGAGGCCCACACGTGGAGCGTCGCTCCAACGGATGGGGGGCTCGCTCACTCACGTTTCGCCCGGCCCGCTACGGTCGCCGGACGACGTCTTCGGCTACGCGCCGCCACCGCGTGTGGGTTGCCAGCGCGCTGGCGGCATCCTATCGTACCGGGCACGCCTGGAATCCTTCTCGTCCAAATCTCGCAGGGCCACTGCACGAACGCACACCGACGCGTGCGAGCTGCGAGCGAAGAGCAGAGCATCAACATGAGCAAGCGGGCGTTTCTCTTTCCCGGTCAGGGCGCGCAATACGTCGGTATGGGCAAGGACCTTGCCGAGCACTCGCCGGCCGCTCGCGGCGTGTTTCAGCGGGCCTCGCTGCGACTCGGCGTCGACCTGGCGACCATCTGCTTCGAGGGCCCCGAGGAGTCGCTGACCCGCACCGACTACCAGCAGCCGGCAATCCTCACGCATGCGCTCGCCGCGGTCGAGGCGTTGCGCGCCGAGCACGGCGACGACGCGGTGCGCGCCGAGCTGGCCGCCGGCTTGAGCCTTGGCGAGTACGGCGCCCTCGTCTTCGCCGGGGTGCTCGAGCTCGAGGACGGCGTCTACCTCGTGCGCAAGCGCGGCGAGTACATGCAAGCGGCGAGCGAGGCCTACCCCTCCGGCATGGCCGCGGTGATGAAGCTTACCGCCGAGCAGCTCGAGCCGCTGTGCCAACAAGCCGCGCAGGAAACCGGCGAGCACTGCATCCTTGCGAACCTCTTGGGCGAAAAAAGCATCACGATCAGTGGCGGCAAACAAGCCGTCGAGCGCGCCGTCGAGCTCGTCAAGGAACAGCGCGGTCGCGGTCTCGTGCTCGACGTCGCCGGTGCGTTTCACAGCCCCTACATGCAACCGGCTCAGGAAAGCCTCGCGGCGGAGATCGAGCGCACCCAGTTCCATCCGCCGCGCATTCCCATCGTCTGCAACGTCGACGCCGAGCCGACCACCGACGTCGAAAGGCTGCGCGCCAACCTCGTCAAGCAACTGACGAGCCCCGTGCAGTGGGCGAAGACCGTCGAGCGCTTGAACGCCGAGAGTGTCGCCGACTACGTCGAGCCCGGCCCCGGCGGAGTGCTCACCGGAGGCCTCAAGCGCACCCACCGCGACGCCCGCACCCGCAAGGTCGACACGAAGTCCGACCTTGACGCCTTCAACAACCAGTAGGCTGTCAAAATTGAATCCGTGGGTGGCACGTCGCAGGCAAAGCCGACGGGCTTCGCCCGCGGGTCGAATTCTGTTTGCGCCCCCGACCCACGGCGAGCCCGTGGGCTTGGTAGTCACCTGAACACCTACGGATCTTCGGGTCGAACGTGACGAGCGAAGAGTGTCCGAGGCGGAGGTGAGCTGCGCAGGCGTGCCATTTGGCGCGTTGAGCGGCGCAACCGACGACAACGAAGCACAGTCGAGTGCAGATGCTCGGCCGCAGGGGCGAGTTGGCGCCCCTGCGCTGCTCGACGGGGCTACGGCCACGCCTCTGCTGCTCGCTTCGCGCCGCCTCACTCCTGCGACCATTCGCTTAATCTCGCCTGCCGCACGACTTTTGAGATCCGTTCAAAGGAGCCCTCGTTGCAGGGTTGACCGAGACTTGCGCGCAGTCGATAATCCGGCCGCATTGCCCGCCGACGCGTTTTCGTTTCGTTCGGTTCCGTTTTCGCCCGGCCGCGCACGACACGGCCTGCGCCGAACCCACGTTCGCACGCGTCGCGCCGAGCGCTTTCCTGTTTGCCCGGCCGACGACGAGGAGCCTTCCCATGGCGATGAAGCTGACTTGCGATCAACAGCGCACCACCGAGGCCCTCGGACGTGTGGCGAGTGTCGTCTCGCCGCGGACGCCGCAACCGATCACGCTCAATGTGCGCGTCACCGCCGAGGAAGGTCACAAGCTCAACTTCTATGCCACCGACTTCGAGCGTTCGTTGCGCTACACGCTGCTCGAGCCGGACGTCACCGTCGAGCAGCCCGGCGAGATATGCGTACCGGCACGCAAGTTGAGCGAGACGGTCGCGATGCTCGACAAGGCCGAGCGGTTGAAGCTCGAGGAAACGAACGAAGGGGCGAAGCTTTCTTCCGGTCGCGCACAGTTCAAGTTCCGCGGCCAGAGCGCCGGCGAGTTTCCACCGTTTCCCGAGTTCGACGCCGACGACGCCATCCTTCTGCCGGCGAAGGACCTCGCCTACATGGCGGATATGGTGTCGTTTGCCATTGCCAGCGAACGCAGCCGCTACAGTCTGAACGGCGTGCTTTTCGAGGTGCGCCCCGACTCGCTTACCCTCGTCGGCTCCGACGGCAAGCGCCTCGCGATGATCTCGAAGCCGTTCGAGATTGGCCGCGACTTTTCCAATCAGCACGTCATTGTGCCGAAGAAAGGGCTCGACCTGCTGACGTGGGCCTGCTCGCAAAGCTCCGAGGTGCGCCTGCAAATCAAGGAGAACCAGTTGCTCGCGCAGACGGATACGGCGCTGCTCTCCACGCTGCTGGTCAACGGCCGCTACCCGGACTTTCGCCAGGTACTGCCCGACGAGGGGACGCTGGATAAGAAAGCGGTGCTCTCGCGGGATGCGTTTTCGCTCAACCTGCGGCGCGTCGAGAAGTTCACCACGGAGGACTCGATGTCGGTGCGCTTCGCCTTCGAGTCGAACAAGCTGACCATGACCAGCCGCGCTCCGGAAGAAGGGGAGGCGGAGGTGGCCATGGATGTGGATTACGCCGCCGATCCCCTGGAGATCGGCTTCGATCCGCACTTTCTGCTCGACGTGTTGAAGGTGCTCGAGGCGGACGAGATTGTCATTGCGCTGCGCGACGCCGACTCGGCGGGTGTGATTCATACGCAGACCGAGTTCGACTACCTCTATCTGGTGATGCCCACCGAACTCGGTTAGCTGGCCCACAGGGGCCCGGCTGCGGCGCCACAAGAGCCAACGCCCGCGGCGGAGCCGGTCCCGGCGGGCCCCAGCACAGGCGGTGAAACCGCAGCCTCAGCGACGCCAGCGGCGTCATTGGCGCAGCAGGTGCAAGCGCCGCAGCCGCCGGCGTACAAGGACCCGCCGCAGAATCCGCCGGAGACGCCGACAGAGCCACTGGAGCGGCCGGACCTCACCGCGCACCTATTTCCCGAGGCGCGTGCCAGTCGCCCCGTGTTGCGCCACGGCCAGCTCGAGGATGCGCCGGCCATTGCGGCGCTGCTGATTGCGAGCAAGGCCTTTCGCTGGTTCAAGCAAACCGAACTTGCCCGCCCTTTCGGGGGCCCCGGCGGTGGCGCCCCGCTGCCGCGCGATGAGAGCGAAGCCCGCGAGGCGGTCTACGACTACGTCCGCACCGAACTCGCCCCCCGTGAGTCCGCCCGCAGTTGGGTCGCCCACGTCGGCGGCGAAATTGTCGGCGTCGCCTTCGTGCACTGGAGCCACGAGGAAATGCTCGCCCACTTCGTCGCCGTGCTCGACAACTTGTACGTACACTCCGACTGGCGCAAACGCGGCGTCGGCACGCAGCTGCTCAATGCCTGCCGCGCCACGGCCCGCGTCGTCGAGGCGAACGTCATCTTGTTGAGCCGCCTGCTCGAAGCGGTCAAACCCTCCCCACGTACCTTCTTCACCAACCGCGGCTTCACCCAAACCCCTCTCGGGGTCGGCCGCACCCCCTGAAAAGCCGACAAAGGGTCGCCAGCAAGCGACGAACGAGCGGCCACTCACGCGACCCATCAACTGCTGCACCCGGACTCATCCGGGGCCGCCTGCCAGCGAACGCCATTCACTTGCCAGGGGCAACGTCGCGTCAGTGCCAGACTTGGGGGTTGGCGCGCACGGTGAGCCACTTTTCGATGCTGACGATAATGTAGATGGCGATGCCGGAGAGGACGATCAGGCCCCAGGCGTCGGCGGCAATCGGGGCGGTGTTGAACAGAAAGTTCATGGCCGGCACGTAGATGAAGCCGAGTTGCACCGTCAGCATCAGCGCGATGCCAAGCCAGATATATGGGTTGGAGAAGAGGCCGACGGTGAAGATGGAGTGCGAGAGCGAACGGCAGTTGAGCAGATAAAAGCTCTTGCAGATGATCACCGTCGTCGTCGCCACGGTGCGCGCCACCTCGGCGCTGGCGCCGCGGGCGAGCTCCCACTGGAAGAGGGCAAAGGCGGCGGCGCAAATCAGGATGGAGACGAAGGCGGTGCGCAGGATCAGCGGCCGGTTGAACAGCGGCGCTCGCGGCTTGCGCGGCGGCCGCTTCATCAGGTCGCGCTCCTTTGGCTCGAAGGCGAGCATCAGGCCGAGCAAGATCGCCGTGGTCATGTTCACCCACAGCACCTGCACGGGAAGCAGCGGCAAAATGGTGCCGAGCACGATGCCGGTGAGGATGATCAGGCCTTCCGCGCCGTTGGTCGGCAGCGTCCAGACGATGTATTTCGTGAGGTTGCGAAAGACGTTGCGGCCTTCTTCCACCGCGGCGACGATCGTGGCGAAGTTGTCGTCGGTGAGCACGATGTCGGAGGTCTCCCGCGCCACCTCCGTTCCGGTGAGGCCCATTGCCACGCCGATGTTCGCCCGGCGCAGTGCCGGGGCGTCGTTGACGCCGTCGCCGGTCATCGCGACGATCTCGTCGTGCGCCTGGATCGCCTCGACGAGGCGCAGCTTGTGCTCCGGGCTGACCCGCGCGAAGACGTGGGTCTTCTTCACCACCTCGGCGAGTTGTTCGTCATCCATCTTGGCAATCTGCCGGCTCGTAACCGCCTCGGGGTGCGGGCCGTCGCGCTCCGTGCCGATACCGAGCTTTGAGGCGATCGCCGCGGCGGTACCGGCATGGTCGCCGGTAATCATCTTTACGTCGACGCCGGCGGCCTTGCAGGCCTCGACCGCTTCGATTGCCTCGGCGCGCGGCGGATCCAGCATCCCCTGCAAACCGAGGTAGAGCAGCCCGTCCTCGATGTCGGCGTGCGTCAGCTTCTCCGTGCCCGGCGGCAACTCTTTCTGCGCGATGGCCAGCACCCGCAGGCCCTGCTTGGTCATCCGCTCCACGTCGGCGAGCACCTTGTCGCGCTCCACCGGCACGACCTGCTGCTTGCCGTCGTCGGCAAGCCACGCATCCTCGCTGCGCGGCAGCAACCGCTCCACCGAGCCCTTGATGAACGCCAGCCGCGGCTTGTCCGGGCCACGGTCGTGCATTGTCGCCATGTACTGCCGCTCCGACTCAAACGGCAACTCGTCGAGGCGCGGAAACTCCTCGTTAAGCAGGTCGCGGTCAAGCCCCGCTTTGCGTGCCGCGGCGAGCATCGCCCCCTCGGTGGGGTCGCCGTCGACTTGCCAGTGGCCCTCTTCTTCATAGAGCTGCGAGTCGTTGCACAGCATCCCCGCGGCCAGGCAACGCT
>SKZP01000403.1 GCA_007127275.1 Planctomycetota bacterium | reverse complement strand
CTCTCCACTTTAGCTGATACGGCGGATGCGGGTGGACGACAACGGCGAGCCACGGACGCGTCTCGGTTGGCGCCAGAACCCGGAAACGCCCGTCGTCGTCGGTCTGAGCGTCAGCGGTGCCGGATGGGCGCTGTGCTGGATGCCGCCGCGTGGAGCGCCAACTATGCACATGCGAGCGTAGCGAGACCGTGACCCCGGCAAGCGGACGGCCCTGCTCACAGACGACGCGACCGACGATCCCCGGCCGCATTGCCTGGCGCTGCTCGTCCAGCGACGACTCTCCAGCCTCGTCGAGGGCCTCTTCCGTTTCGACGTCATGGCGGCGTGACCCCGAATCAGCGTCCGCGTTCGCGACCGCATCCCGCTCGGTGTCGGCACGTTGCCGTTGAGCGGCGCGATCGCGGTCGGTGGCCGACGCGTCCGCCTCCGCCTCGGACCCGTCATTCTGGGTCGGCGGCCGATGCAAGAGAAATAGTAACGCGACGAGCAGCACGACAAACACCGTTAGGCAAACCGCAATTCGGGGAGTCCGAGCGGTACGCATATTCCCTGCTCCCATGCCATGCGTTGTATTACGTTCGAGCCCAAAGTGATTGGCCGCGAGCGCGTGCCGAGGTTCAGCGGTAAGGCACTGGCAACTCCGCAATGGGAAGTCCGACACCTCGTCCGGTCACGGTACAGATTCGCTTGACAGACGCCAGTGGTCAACCTTCCGCCCCAGCATCCTGCGCCGGTCGAGCACTACCGCGACGACTTGCCCGTCGAATTGGTGAGGGCCCGGCGGCAACGTAACCACCCGGCCACCGCGGCCGCGTCCGACTCGGCCTTGTCGCTACTCGCGCAACGACATCTCGGCTTTGCTCAACGAACCGATCCACTCGAAGTAGGACATCAGCGACGAGCCCGTGACTTGCGTCCCCGCGATCAAGAAGTCGGCGGGTTTCGCATCGAGAAGCGGCGGCAAGTCGTCTTCCACGTCTTCAGCGTCGAGGACGGTGCCGTTGCCCAGCAACCGTACTACACTGACGTCGCTGTATTCGGAGTGCGTCAGGATGTGCTCGAGGCCGGGCATGTCATAGCTTCCGAAGTCGGGTTGCTGCGAATAAAGCCAGGCAATCGCCGCGTCGACCGCACTCTCATCCGCCGTGATAAGCTCGTCCTCGTAGGTGACGAATCCGTCGGTCGACGTCGTGGAACTTCGCAGCAGGACCAGATCGAACAAGTCCCCCTCCGGCAATTGCCGTAGCTCGCGTGCCGTGTCCGAGACCACCGCTTCCCACGCTGTCGGCTCGTCGATCTCCTCACCGTCGACGTCATACACTGGCTCGGTTCCACCGGCCGGTGGCCAAAGCATGTTTTGCCCCGCATGGAGGGCGAAAACTCGGGCCTGGCTGCTCGGGCCGAGAATCAGCGTCTCCTGCGTCTCATCCTGACCGTCGCTTGCGACGACGTGGAAGAACAAGCGGTAATCGGCCGGCTCGGCGTCGGTAGTGAACCGCGACAGGTCAATCTCTACGCCGTCGAATGCGTTGCCACTGACTTCGGATTGCGGCGGCGTGCCGGCAAGCGGCGGTTGAATCTCATCCAGGTACTCGAGGGGATCGGTACCGGCCGCGCCGAATACGCTTTGTTCCTCGTCGAACGTCACCGTAAGCGTGACGACATCGAACGGATCCGGATCGGTGGCCCGCACAGTCCAGGTCCCCGTGCCGATCTGGTCGTGGTGCGGAAAGTCGGTGACGGCGCCGTTCGGGTCAAGGAGCTCCACCTCGGGTGGCGCGTTGGTCGAGTCGACATTGTCGAGGGCAAAGGTCGGCGAGGTGCTGCTGAATTCATCCTCTCCGTCGTTCACGGTGATGCGCAACGTCGCATAGAGTGCGGTATCCCGCGCAAGTCCGCGCGTGCTCCAGGTCAGCTCGACATCCTCGTTGGCCGGAAAGGACGAGACAACGTTCCCGTCGATCGCAGCCTCGGCAGAACTTGTATCGAGAATGGGAAGCGACTGAAACGTTGAGCCGTCGTCCACCGTGACTTCGAACGCTGCCTCAAGGGGGGCACCGTCACCGAACGAGACATGAACGCTTCCCGTGGACTCGGGTCCGTTGTCGGGTGCGACGTACGCCTCCGCCAATTGCCACTCCACGTTGGAAGGTGACGGCTCCTCTTCGGAGTCACACGCCGTACTTGCAACGAATACCAGAGCTGCCACCCCAAGAACGTTACCGGCGAACACAATACGTCGGTGGAACATCACTTCTCCTACACGGGCAATGTTTGACGCGGCGCACCGCCCGGCAAGCGCAAGCCAGACTACGGAACGAGTCGTTTTTGCAGCGTATCGAGTTCAAGGCCGGCCGAACAAAAATAATCTCGGGTACCTGGGTATTTGGCAGATTGATGCCCCCCCGTAGCCAAACCCGATCACCGTTGCGTTTCGTAATCTCACAAGCCCACGGGCTGCGGGCTGCGGGGCCTCGCCCGTATGTCGGGGGCGCACACAGGATCCGACCCACCGGCGAAGCCCATGGGCGTTGCCCGCGATGTGCCACCCACGGATTCAATTGTGACAGTCTACTAGCCGGCGAGCGACAGGGCGAGGATGTAGCAGGCCGTGGCAGCGGTGCAGGCGATGGTGCGCACGTGGTTCCATGCGGTCCAGCGGCTCTGATAGCGAATCCAATATTGCTGGGCGTCGTCGCTCGCTACGTCGAGGCTGTCTAGGACATTGTTCATCGGCACATTAAAGACAACGGTAACCGAGAACGTACCCACAAGGTACAGGAAGGAGCCGCCAAGGAGAAACGCGCGCACGGCGGGGCTTGGTGCAACGGCCGCGGCCCAAAGGAGGAGCAGAGTCGCGAGGGCGGTGCCGAGGAAGGTGCCGAGAAAGAGCGGGTTGAGGATGACGCGGTTGATTCGTTGCATCACGTCTGCCCCCTCGCGCGGCGCGACCTGGGCGAGTGCCGGCATGACGACGGTGGAAAAGGCGAACAGCAGCCCCGCGATGAGTGCGCTGCCAAGGGCGGCGATCAGGGTGAGTATACTTGCGGCGGTAGTCATTGGCGCCTACGCCTCGACGCTGCTGCTGCTTGCCGTGGCCGTCGTCCAGGCACCCTCCGCTGCCGCCCGCTTCACATATGTGGCGAAGTCGCGTGGCTCGCGGCCGAGGGCACGCTGCACGCCGTCGGTCAGATGCGAATTGCGCCCGTCGAGCACTTCGCGAAACAGGTACGTCAGCATCTGCACCGCGTCTTCCGGTACGCCCTCTTCGGCCATTGCCGCCGCGAATTGCTCGTCGGTCAGCGGCACGTAGCGGATTTCCCGACCCGTCGCATCCGAGAGAAGCCGAGCGACATCGCGGAAGGTGAGAAGCTCTGGCCCCGTGACCTCGTAGAGTTGGCCCTCGTGGCCCGGCTCGGTCAGCGCGGCGAGCGCCAAATCGGCGATGTCCTCACAGTCGACGAACGGCTCCGCAACGTCGCCGGCGGGCAAGGCGATTGTGCCGCCCTCCACCATCTCGCGGAAGAAGGCTTCGCTGAAGTTCTGATTGAACCAACTGGAGCGGATGATCGTCCACGCGATACCCGCTTGCTGGACGACCCGCTCGCAACGTTGCGCCTCCAGCTCGCCGCGCCCGGAAAGCAGCACGAGCCGCTTGACACCACTCGCGACCGCCCGGTCAGTGAAGGCCTGAATTGCCTCGACGGCTCCTGGCACGGCCAAGTCAGGAGCATAGGTGATGTATACGCTCTGCACGCCTTCGAGGGCCGCGCCCCACGTTCGCGGATCCTCCCAGTCAAAGCCAGGGGAGGCCGAGCGGGAGCCAATGCGTACGGTGTGGCCATGCTCGCGAAGGCGGTTGGCGAGGCGGCGGCCGGTTTTTCCGGTGCCACCGAGCACGAGAGTGAGGCCAAGGTCGGTTGTGTTGTCGCTTATCATAGGGGTGTCGCTCCTTACGAGTGGGTCCACGTTCCTGAAGCAGCTTTCCGCTGCGCGAGGAAGACTCTAAGCGAGAACACCTAGACGGGCCATGCCGCTCAGTCTATTCTTCTTGACAGTTCGTCCACGCTTCCGGATGGGCTGCAAACGTTTGCCCCCAATGCCCGCATGACTACGAGCGACGCGACGACGAACCCTGCGGAGATGATTCTGCCCCCTTCAAGGGATCCGTTGGGGGAGGCGATGCACTCGTTGCGGATGAGCGGCGTTTTCTACAGCCGTGCGGAGTTGGCTGCACCTTGGGGGATTGACCTTCCCGCGATGCCCGGCTGCATGATGTTCCACATTGTTACCGCCGGGGGTGGCTTGTTGAGGGTCGCCGGGGAGGCGCCGCGTCACGTGGAAGCGGGGACGTTTGCGCTCGTGCCGCATGGCGAGGGGCATCAGCTCGTGGACGCACCGGAGACGCGGGCGACGCCGCTTTTCGAGTTGCCGTGCGAGCGGATCAGCGAGCGTTACGAGGTTCTGCGTGCCGGCGGCGGTGGCGCTGCGACGCGCATGGTCTGCGGCGCGGTTCGCCTGCAGCACCCGGCGGCCGAGCACCTGGTTCGTTTGCTGCCGGGGATGATTGTCGTCGAGGCAGGGAAGTCGCTACATCTGGACTGGATGCTAAGCTCGCTGCGGCTGATCGCGACGGAGGCGCAGTCGCTCAAGCCGGGCGGTGAAGCGATGATTACCCGCCTCGCCGACATCCTCGTGATTCAGGCGATCCGTGCGTGGATAGAGGAAGACCCCGCGGCGCAGACCGGATGGCTGGGTGCGCTGCGCGACCCGCAAATCGGCCGGGCTCTGCTGCTGATCCATCAACACCTCGAGGAGCCCTGGTCGGTAGCGTCGTTGGCCGAGGCCGTCGCGATGTCTCGTTCCGCGTTCGCCGCGAAGTTCGCAAAACTCGTCGGCGACACGCCTGTGAAGTACGTTCGCAAGTGGAAGATGCAGATGGCCGTGACGATGATGCAGCAAGACGCTTCGTCGGTGAGCGAACTGGCCGAGCGACTGGGATACGGCTCGGAAGCGGCCTTTAGCCGCGCCTTCAAACAGGTAATGGGTTGTTCACCACGCGCGATGCGCCGGCAAGATGACGCGGCGGCGACAAGATCGAGCGCGTGGCCCTGAAGATCGTTGGCTCGTCAGGGAATGTGCGGTATACTCGGTGTACGGCAGGGTCCCGGCTGTAGGTGATGCCTTTCCGTTTGCGCAAACGCCGCCCGGCGGCACAGGCGCACCGACCACGCATGCGGATCGCTCATTGAATCACTCCGTCCACCCAAAGGCCTCGCGTGGCCGTGAACGTCGGATGGGCGGTGGCTGCCGGGGCCACGACTCACCTTTTTTCCAAGGCTGCTGCGTCAGATGACGGTGAACGTACCATGCGAATCCTAGCTATCGTCCTTATCCTCGCCGCTTTGGCGGCGCTGGCCTACCTCATCGTCGAGTACGGGGGGGTCGTTGACGCCGAAGACCGCTCACCGGCGCCAGTGGAGAACGACGCGAACGAGGTTGGCGGCAACGCCGAGGACTCGACGCAGACCTCGGCCTACCTCGAGATCGGCGAGGAAGAATTCTGGCGCGAGGACTGGGTGGACGAAGAGATCCGCGACATGCCGCGCAGATGGCGCAATCCCAATGACGGTGCAACCTACGTGCTCGTCGAGGGAGGCGTTTTTACGCGCGGCTCGAATACGGGGCACGGCAACGGTCGCGAACGCCCCAAGCACAAAGTCTTCGTCAGTAGCTTTTACATTGGCAAACATGCGGTCACCCGCGAACAGTACCGGCGCTTCATCGACGCCGGCGGCTATACCGATCGCGTCCGCTTCGGCGAGGCATACTGGACCGACGGCGGCTTGAATATCCTCGAGATGCACAATTGGACCGAACCGGAGGTGTGGCACAAGGAATACTCCCCGTTTCCGCTCGCCCCGAATCATCCGGTGACCGGCATCAGTTGGTACGAAGCCCACGCCTACGCACGCTTCGTCGGCGGCCGCCTGCCGCGCGAGGCCGAATGGGAAAAGGCCGCCCGCTGGGATTATGAAGAGCGCCGGGCACTCGAGTTTCCGTGGGGAGATGAGTGGCAGCTCGACGCCTGCAATTGGCGCGACGTGCCGCCCGACTCCCCCGATCAGCCACGTCACGAAGAGCGCGGCCGCGAACGCGAG
>SKZP01000649.1 GCA_007127275.1 Planctomycetota bacterium | reverse complement strand
CAAATCCGCCGTCCTCACCCATCGCTTCGTGCAAGCTCCGAATTTGGCGACGCACGTAGTCGGGGTTACGAAATCCGCTGTATTCTTCCGCTTCTTCAAAGTCGCCGCGCGACACTGCCGCCAAGAACTGCTGCGCCGTCTCCTCCGCCTCCGACGTCATGCGCCAATACGGAAGGTACAGCATTGCAAGGATCACGAGAACGACGAGCGTGCCGCATCCGGTGACGAAGTACAGCAGCTTGCGGCGAACGCGGTCAATCTCGCTTGCCTTCGGAGTCAACTCCTCGATCATTTCCGGCGTCAGCAACGGCTTTCCGGACTCGTCGCGCGGAATGGCGCCGTCAAATGGGCTCTTCTTCTTGTTGCCGGAACGCCCGGAATTGTCGGTACTGGAGTCCTGGCCCTCGGCGGATGATTCGGCAGGCATATCTCGCTCACCTCCACGTTGGACCCAGCCATTTGCTCGTCACGCCTCACCGGCTGATTTCCTAGTGTCGCGTTGCGCAGGTTCGGTGACGGTTTGTTCAGCGAGCAATGCCTGCCGAAGCGTCTGCATCACGGAGTAGGAACTGTCGCTGAACCTGTGAAACATGACACAAAACTAGCCGCCGCCGAGAAACTGAATGAGCTCAACGGAGTCATTCGCGTGCAGCGTATGTTCCGCATGCTTTTCCTTTTCAACGAACTCGCCGTTGACTTCTACCCCGACTGCGTTCGGATTGGGTAGGTCGAGGGTCTCGAGCATGGTGGCCACCGTTGCGCCGTCGTTGATTTCCTGCGCGTTGCCATTCACGAGGATTTGCATGTTTCACCTCCTTCGGAAAGGGGGGTGCCCGGATACTACCCGAATACCGTAAACTGCTTGCGAAGCCAAGCGAAGACGTTGCTGGCAAACGAGATCATACACCCGGATTTGCGCGACCTTGTGATGTACCCGCATCTGCCGGTCCACGAGTTTTGCCGCGTGGCCGTGCCGAGTGAGAAACATGCGTTCGTGCGACGTCGCCGTTGGGCTTCGCCCCGAGGGTGCGACCCAGCGTCGTTACTTGCAGAGCCGGGTATGTGGCGAGCAGGCGGAATACTTGCTTTTTTGCCACAGTGAGGGGACACCGAGTACACGGAGAAGTAGGGAGTGAGGGAGGAGTCGAGAACGGAGGTTGGCGTGCCGCGACTGGCGAGACACCTGTGACCGCTCGACGCTTCGCTCTCTCTCACTCGTCTCCCGCAACGCGGAACCTTTGCGTCTACTCCTTTCGCCGTGACCTCTCTCAGTGGCCATGAAACAAACGACAAAAAAACCGGCTCGCGAATCATGACGAACAGCAAGCGGTCCCCCAATGCCACTGCATTCGAAACCGGGTTGATCACCCAAGGACGGGACTCGCTGGTCGGCCGACTTACCGACCGACGCAAGCTCAACGGACAAGTCTATACGCCGTTGCCTCTGGCAATACACATGCTCCAACTCGTCGCCTGGCCCGCCGGCGACGGCGTTCTGCTTGACCCGGCCTGCGGCGACGGGGTGTTCCTTGAAGCGGCGGTGCGCAAGGTGCTCGCCCAGTACGGTGCGACGCCACGGGCCGCAAAGTTTGTCCGCACGCGCCTCCTCGGCTGGGAACTCGACGCCGAAGCTGCGAACGCGTGCCGCAAGCGCCTCGGCACGTTGCTTACCGAGGCGGGGCTCGCACACACCGACGCGCCGCAGGTGCGCGTGGACAATGCGCTGCTCGCCCGCGAACCGGCGCGCTTGGCCTGCGTGGTCGGCAACCCGCCGTATCTCGAAGCGAAGCGGATGCCGGATTCGCTCAAGGAACTGATCCGGCAAACCTGTCCGCTTGCCGCGCACGGTTCCTTTGACTTGTACGCCGCCTTCGTCGAGCGTGCCGTGAAGATGACCAGCGACGCCGGCGGAGAGGTTTGCCTGCTGATTCCGAACCGCTTTCTCGTCGTGCGCTACGCCCAGGCGTTGCGCGAGCGGATCCTTGCGGAGCGCGACGTCTGCGTGCTCGACTTTTCGCAACAACGCCGCGTCTTCGGCAACGCCGCCGTCTACCCCGTCGTGCTGCACGCGCGCACACCGCCGGAGCACGCCACGCCAGGCTACCGTGCAGAACTCGCACACCACGGCCTGGAGCCCGGCAACGAACGCCCCCACGGAGACGAAGAGCAAAGCAACCCGGCGGCGCAACGCGACGAAAGCAACCGCAACGCACCGGCATCCCCACGCGGGGCCACGCTATCTCCGGCGCTGCTTGCCGAGCGGCTCGGCTCGATCATGCCCGTCGTGCCCGAGCATCCCGGAGGCCGCGATCTGCTTGTGCGCTTGCTCGCCGATCCCCCGCCGGGGGTGGTGGAGCTCAAGCAACGGGTTTCGGTGCGCTGGTGCGTCTCCTTTCATCGCGCGAAGCTGCGGGAGCGCTTCGTCGCCGACGAGCCGCACTCTTCCTGGCAAAATCCGCAGCCGTTTCTCGGCGGCGGCCGCTTCCACGGCAACGGCGAGGTGCAGCCCTTCCGCATCGACTGGGCCGGCTACTGGATCGACTACGACGAGGAGCGCGCCCGCCGCGAACGCAACCGTCTGCCTTCGGTGGAGCTATTCGCGCGGCCCAAGCTCGTCGTCTGCCAAAATGCCCGCCGCATGCGGGCCGCTCTCGACCGCACGGGGATCATTCTCAAGGACACCTTTCTCGCGCTGCTGCCGCACAACGCCCGGCCGTCGCGGGGCGAGCTCGAGTGGCTCTGCATGGTGCTCAACTCGCGGGTGCTGCACTACGTGTACGAGCACCTTTATGCCGGGACGCGAAAGCAAGGCGGATACCTGCACTACCTCGCCCGCTACCTCGAGCCGCTGCCGATTCCGCCGATGCCCGAGCCGCCGGAGCGGGTGGTCGCGCGACACCGCCGACTCGTGCAAGGCACCGCCCCACCGGCCGACTGCGAGCCCCTCGTCGAGCGAGCCTACGGTCTGCGCCCCCACGAGGCGGAGGCGATCGCGGCGCATGTCATCCCGGAGCACGCGAGCGATCGGGCTTGACACGATCCGCCGGGCGCAGTTGAATGGAACGACTCGTTCATACGAAACACGTTGGCAGACCCTCAACGCCGATGGTTCGTGTGGCACGTCAGCACCCCGGAAGCATTTCCTGTCAGCGCCTCGTGGGTGCTTGTTTCTATTCTCTCCATTCGTGTCGTTTCGTGATGCTTCGCGCATTGCGGCATTTTGTGGCGAATCGGGGGTGAAGCACGGGCGGCGAGCGCTACTCACTGGTGCGCGTCCGCTCGGTCGGCCCCATCACCAGAATCGCTCTCGCACCAGCGGCGGGCCGGCTGGCCGCCACGACCAGGTTTAGCCATGGCCAAGCAACCCAAGCCGAGCGGCGACAAACCCACACGGCGCACCCAAGGATTGCCGCAGCGCACCAGCGGTACGAATAAGCGACCGACTCCGGCGGGCAAACCCGCCTCGGGCGGCAAGTCCAGTCCGGCCGCAAAGACAACGCGGCAAAGCGGCGCGGGCGCCAGTGGCAAGCAAGCGACGCCGCCGACGGGCAAGCTGGGGGGCGCGACCAAGCGCGCCGGCACGAGCGGCCGCGGCGCGGAAACCCAAGGGAAGCGCGGCAGCAGCGGCGACAGCCGCCGGCAAACGCGAGACTACAACGTTCGCATGTCCGGGATGCCCCTGAACATCCGCTTCATGCTGTGGATATCCGGGATGTCCGTCTCGATCGTGCTGATTTTCTTTTTGATCGTTTACTCGATCGCCATCGCCGCGCTCGACCGCGAGATCGAGCGCAGCGGCGCCTATCAGTCGGAGAACGTCGCCTCGCTGGGACGCGTGTTCGCGGAGTACTTGCAAAACCCGCACTTTGTCGAGGTTTTCTTGCGCGACACCGCCAC
This sequence comes from Planctomycetota bacterium, assembly GCA_007127275.1. GTDB lineage: Bacteria > Planctomycetota > UBA8742 > SKZP01 > SKZP01 > SKZP01. The sequence goes on along the minus strand of SKZP01000649.1, from coordinate 2,280 downwards.
CGCCGCCCAGCTCGACGACTTTTACGACTGGGTCAAGGAAGACCTGAGACTGCACGCAATGCGGGTCGGAAAGCCCGACTATTGGGAAAACGTCCGTGACGACGGCGCCTCCGTTGCCGACAGCCTGCGCGATTTTTACGACCCCTTGCCGAGCCTTTACGCCCGCAGCCCTCAGCACGACAGCATCGAGGCCTTTCGCCACGACCTCATCCTCGCCTTTATCGACATCTTCGATCTTTCGACCGTTCATGACCCCGATAGCTATTGGCAAATCGAGGAAGGCCGCGATGTTGCCGGCATCAAGTTTCGCTACCAACCCGAGCAGAACCTCTCGCTCGTCGCCGCCTTCGAGGCGTACTTGCTTCACGGGCAACGCGCCGAGGCGGGAACCGAGCGCCCCGTGCCGGAACAACAGCCACGCGCACTCAGAAACGCCGTAAACAACAGCATTTCGGAAGATAAGCGCTCGCGGTTCTGGGAGGCACGGAGCCTGATCATCCGGCTGCTATACAACGACAATCCGGCCCGGGGTGCCGAGCCGAGGCTGCGTCAAGAGTTGCGCGGCATCTTTGTCTCGCACTTCAAGGAAACCTATATCGAGCCGATCGTCGCCACCGATTCGATCGTCGGCGCGCACTTTGCGCCCGGCCGAGGGGCGGAAACCCTCGTTTCCTTTTCGCTCGGCCAGCAAGATCCCGAAATCCAGCACGGAACGAGAATCCAAGGGTTCGAGGGGGTTACGCTTCTCGAGACCAGCTCCGCGGACTACGGACAGTTGCTGCAGTTCAACACGGAAGTGTCGGTCGGAAACGACAACTACTGGGCGTTCGTCCAACTCGACCGCGACCATGTGATGAGCAGCCGCAACCAGTTGGTGATTTCCCTGCTCGTCATCGCGGTGATCGCCGTGGTCATCGGCATCTGTGTCAGCTACTTCCTCGCCTCCAACGTCACCAAACCGATCAATACCCTCGTCGAGGACGTCATCGTCATCGCCCGTGGCGACTACCGCCACCGCACCCGCGTGCGCGCCCGCGACGAAATCGGCGTGCTCGCCCGCACGATCGACCTGATGACCGAAGGGCTGCAGGAGGCGCAGGTGATCGCCCGCAAGGCCGGCGAGATGGAGCACGACCTTTCGATCGCCGAGGAGGTCGTCATCCACCTGCTGCCCGAAAGCTTGCCGAAAATCTACGGCTACGACGTCTACGCCTTTTTCAACCCCTCGAAAGACGTCGGCGGGGACTACTACGACTTCTTCGAGATCGACGACGAGCATGTCGGGATGATCGTCGCCGACGTCGCCGGCAAAGGCATCCCCGGTGCGCTGGTGATGACGATGGCCCGCACGGTGATTCGCATGGAGGCGACCCAAACGACGAGCCCGCGCGACACCTTCGTCAACTCGAACCGCCTGATCGCGCAGGACATCAAGCGCGGCATGTTCGTCACCGCCTTCTATCTCGTGCTCAATACGCAAACGGGAGAAATGAAGGCGGCGAGTGCCGGCCACAACCCGATGATCATCTGGCGCGCCGCCACCGGCAAGTGCGAGTGCGTCAACCCCAACGGCATCGCGCTCGGCTTCGACAAGGGCCCCATCTTCGAGCGCACGATCAAGGAAGAAACGATCCAGCTCTACTCCGGCGATCGCGTCGTCAACTACACCGACGGCGTCGTCGAAGCGATGAGCCCCGACGGCGAAGAGTTCGAGGAGGAGCGCCTCATCGAGATCATCGAAAGCTATCCGGACGCCAACTCGAACCAACTCACGAACATCATCGTCCAGGCCGTCCTCGACCACCAAGGCCGCGGCGAGCAGCACGACGACATCACGATCGTGACGTTCAAGCTGCATTAGGGGAAGAGAGTGGCTGGTGGCTGGTTGTTGTGGAGGTCTAGGGGAAGTCTTGTGTCATCTAGGGGTTTCGACGGAAGCAAGTTGGGGTGGCACACGAGGCCAGAAAATGTAGGAATCGTTCACCACCAGCCGTTAGCCACGAGCCGTTAGCCACAAGCCACCGGTCACCAGCCCCGAGATTCGCCTATGGGCGTGCCCAATGTACATGAAGAGGTGGCGATTCACTCTCGCACCCGGTCGCTGCGGGAGGTTCGCGACTTCGTATCGCGCATGGTGCGCAACAGCGCCTTGCCCGCCCGTGACCACAACAAAATCGTGCTCGCCGTTGACGAGGCGGTCGCCAATGTTATCGAGCACGCTTATCAATCGCGCGAAGACGGCGAAATTCATGTGCGCATCGAATTGCACGACGACCAGTT
>SKZP01000159.1 GCA_007127275.1 Planctomycetota bacterium | reverse complement strand
TGGCGGCGTCAGCGTCGGCGGGTTCTTCCGTTGGGGGAGGGGGATCTGGCTGGATCACAGTGGGTTTGTCCGTTCGCGGCCAACCTTCCGGGGCGACGTGCTGCGCAGGGAACGCCGCTGGGTGGAATGGGTGCGCGGTGGTACGGGTAGACTACGCGGAGGGTGTGACGGCAGCGGAGTGAGATGATGGCGTATCCGGGCTTGGCGGTAGAACTGGTTGAAGCGGCGGTGCGAGCCGCGCAGGCGCGTGGCGTAAGCAAGGTGGCGACGTCGCCCGGCGGCTTTGCGCCTGCGTATCTCGCGGCCGGCTCGCTCAAGCGGTTGCCCAAGGCGTGGCGCATCAAGCGCAACGGCTTTCTCGCCCGCCACCTTGCACAACTGCAACGCAACGAGGAGCCGCTGTACGACACCAAGGGCCGGCCGACGCGCCGCCATCTAGCGCTTGCCGTGTGGGCCTACTCGCCGGACGTGCGGGGCCTTCGCCGCTGGCTCAAGCAGCAAGGCTACCTGACGCACACCGGCAAGAACGGTTGAGCACGAACTGTCGCCGCCGGCGGTGAGCTTGGCGCTGCCCCTCCGCTCACGCCTCGACCTGGGCGTCCATCATGTGTCAACTGGTGCAGGGCGCTCCGGTTGTCCCCTCTGGGGGACCCCGGGGGGGCCCTTTTGCGAACCGGAACGCTCACGCCTGGCTAGCTTGGGGAGCGGAGCAATTCTGCCAACAATGGGCGGCGGAGGGCATGTATTTCGCGGACTTCGCCATAATTGGCTTTTTTCTGTTCCCAAACTCGGATATCTTACGTTTTAACCGTAGCAGGTTGCTCGCGGAGGCGCATCCGGCCCCCACCTACCCCCCCTGCCCGGATGCGCCGAGTGACCGCTCTCCGCTTGTTTGCGTTGTCTTTCGTATTCCGCCGTGACACGTGCAACCCGGCGTGTCGAAGGAGTTCTCGGATGAAGGCTCACACGTCTACCCCACGCGTACATTCGGTGATCCACAAGGATGATGCGGATGCACCCCCTACGGACGTGACGGGTCCGGATGCCGCAACGACAACCGAGGAGGCGGTCGCGGGGCACTCCGTGCTTGAGTTGCTCGAGTCGCATCACGCGCTGATTTATGCATTTCCGCAGCGGGTGATGGGGGCAAGCGAGGAGGAGTGTGCCGACTTTTACGTCTACGCCCTGGAGCAGATTGAGAAGCGCAAGATTCTCTCCGCGGAAAAGTACGTTGAACGTGAAGGGGCCCGCTTTGAAACGTGGCTTGGCACAGTGCTGCGCAACCTCTACATAGATATGAAGCGCGCCCAGCGGGAGCCGCGCATTGACCTGTCCGACACGCTGGAAGCGACCGCCGCGGCCCGGCCGGAGCCGGCCGCCGAAGAAGCGGTGCCCGAGAGCGTCGCCCTGTGCGAGCGGGCTCTTGCAGCGCTGAAGCCGGAAAGCCGCGTCTTGTTCAAGCTGCTTCTGCTCAACGACCTCTTCCTCACCGACGAGGATTGGCAGGTGCTCTCCGAGCGCAGCGGCCGCCCGGTGCCGGAGTTGATGGAGCTTGTCAGCGAGCTGGAAGCGCAGGTGCGCAACCGTTCGGCGAAGGAGCAGCAGCGTCAGGAAGAATTGACCCGCGTCTTCTGGTGGGTCGAGCACTACCGCATGAAGCTCGCGCACCTTCACGAGGCGCACGGCCACAATGAAACGGAGTGGTCGCCGCGTACCGCCGAGCAGATTCGCGAGGTGCGTCGCAAGCTTGCCAAGCGCCGCAAGCAGCACGCCGAGCTCGTGCGCAGCTACCGAGCCGCGGGCATTATGGTCAAGGCGAGCTACGACATGATTGCCCGCGTGCTGAACACCAGCCGCGACGCGGTAAAGATGGAAGCCTACCGCGCACGTCGCGCCTACCTCGAAGCGGCCCTCGGCGAATCAGACGCCGAAGAACGCTAGTCCGGACCCCGGATTCTGGAAACTGTCGACAAGCAGGGGGGACTCCAGGGGAGTCGGAAAACGTTGGCGCAATACCTCCGTAGTTGGGCAGTCCCCCGCGCCTGCCCGTTACACGACTCACTCACATGGAAAACGCTGTAGGCGGACACGGAGGCCCGCGCTACGGGAATTGTCACTCCAACATTTTTCGGCTGCATCCGTGCTCCAGTACTCCAGACGAGTGCAATGCGTGAACGAGCGTCGTATGCGCGGCTGTGCAGCGCATGGTTCGCGCGTTCAACTCTTTTGGTTTGATCCCACGTGCTCCCAGGTTAGGCCCATGTCAGTTGCCAACCCCACTGGCGGTGACTGTTCTTTCTTGCCACACGTCACTACGCAGGGGGACAACTTTCGGGCTGGCGCTTCGCATGTCGTCGTGGCGTGGTAGAGTTTTCGTTGATGCGCGGGATGGGCATGCACGCCTGAACGAGATTTCGCCGGGGGAGTCGTGGGGCAGTTGCATCTTTTGTGTGGGCGGGCCGGCACGGGCAAGTCGCGCAAGCTTGTGCAACACGTGGTGCAGGCGTTGGGCTCCGGTGGCGCAAGCGGCCGTGCGGAACTGGATCCGTCGCGAGTGTGGATTGTGCTGCCCACGCGGGACGCGGCGCGTCGCTTCACGCAACAAATCCTCGCGCAACTGCGTCGTCGCCCCGGCAAGAGTTCGCGTTCCAGCAGCGGCAGTGCCGGCGGCAACACGAGCAGCGAGTACGAAGCACCGGCGGCGCCGCCGCTACTGTTCGGCACCCAGGTACACACGTATCCGTCGCTCGCACTGACGCTGTTGGACTGGCTGGGGGAGCCGCGGCCGCGCATTTTGCCTACGTCCATGCGGCCCGCCCTCGTGGCACAGGCGCTGCACGACGTGGCGGAGTTGCTGCCTGCGGGGGCGTTCAGCAGTGGCCGTGCGGACTTCCGCGGGCCGCTTACGGCGTTTGTTGGCGAGGCGCTGCGCAACCGCGTCTCGTTGGACAAATTGGCCGAGGCCCCGTCGCGGCTCTACGCCGTCGCTGCCGGTGGCGCAGGTGGCGCAACCATGAGTGCCGCCCAGGAACGCGAACTTGCCCGGCGCTGTGAGTGGCTTGTCGCACTGCTGCGCCGGTACTTGGAACTCTGCGACGAACTGGACCGCGTCAACCCCGAGGAGTTGCCGGTCTACGCGGCGGCGGCGCTGCGTAAACAAGGTAGCCGAGCCTGGCTCGAGGAGGGGCTGCAGCGGCTTTACCTCGACGGATTTACGCGCTTTGTGGACGCCGAGCTTGACCTGCTCGGCTTGCTTGTCGAGCGAGCCGAGGAGACGTGGGCAACCCTGTGCGTACCCGGCGAACACGCCGGCAAGGGTGGTGGCGGGGCCGCCGCGAGTCACGTCGTAGCGGCTCTTGCCGGCGGCGAAAACCGTGCCTTTAGTGTCGTGGAGCGTACCCGCAACGAGTTGCACGAAGCGGTGGCAAGGAACTCGCAGTCGCGCCGCGCCCCGGTGCAGGAAGTTGCCCTGCGCAAGGTACACCGCTTCGTCGAGGCCTCACCGTCGTCCTCCTCACTCGCCTGGCTCGAAAAGGAGCTGTTTCACGGAGAGCCGTTGAGCCCGGACGGCCAGCCGGCGACGCCGTCCCCCGAGCGCCGGGAGGTTAAGCGCGCCGCGGCGAAAACGCTGCATGAGCGCCGCGACCTTGTGCGGATTGTCGCCCCGACCATGTTGGACGAGTGCGAGGCCATTGCAGGGGAGATCCGCCGGCTGCACCGCGAGGAAGGCGTTGCACTGACGCGCATGGGGGTTGTCGTGCGGGAGATCTCGGCGTATGGGCCGCTGCTGCGCGAGGCGTTTACGCGGGCCGAGGTGCCGCTTGCGCTGCCCCGCAACATGCGGCTTGCCGACACGGCGGCGTGGTGGCTTTGCCGCGACTTGCTTGCGTGTGCGCTCACTCCCTCGGACGAAGCGGGCCCGGCACAGGAGGTATTGCGCAATCCACTTTTCCCCGTGGATGCGGCAGCGCGGCTGCAGAATGAGGCGCGCGCCTCCGGCTTTGTGCTGCAAAAGGAGTGGCTTTCGCCGGAGAACTACGCAGATGCGTACGCGGCCAAGCTCGTCGCAAGTGTCTCGAGTGTGGTGGACTTGCTGGCACGGGCTGCGAAGGCGTCGCCGTTCGAGCCGGCGGTGTTTGCGCGGGCGCTGCTTGCAGGGTTGCGGCGGCTCGGCGTGTTTTCGCTGCCGCTGACGCTGCCGGCGCAGCCGGGTGTGCAGGCACGTGGCGCCACGCAAGAGATTCGTGCGCATGATCCGTATACTGCGCCGCGGCCCGAGGAGTGGGCAAAGCCGGACGGCAGTGCTGCGGCGGAGCAAGTGGCGGAGGCGCTTCGGGAGCGCGTCAAGGCGCAGCGTGCCTTGCAAGCAACGGTAGAGGGGGTTGCCGAGTTGCTCGCCACGCCGGGGATTACCGAGGCGCTGCTCGCCGAGGCGCAGCGCGAACGAGAGCGCCAAGCGGCGGCGCAAGCGCAAGTCACCACGGCCGAAGAAGCGGCGACGCTCAACGGTACCGACGCAAGCACTCTCGCAAACGGCGCGGCCCATCCCACGGATCCCCTCGCGACAAGTGCGGCCACGGGGCCGGCGCGCGCCTTTTATGATGCGCTGCGTGACGCCGCTCGCTTGAAGCGCATCCAGCTTGGCGAAACGCGACCGCGCCGCAGCGTGTACGCGGGTGAGGTGACGCAGCACGACATGCCGGACGAGTTGGAGGTGGTCTTTGTCGCCGGGTTGATGCAGGGCACGTTTCCGACGCCGCCGAGCAGTGACGCCGTGCTCTCCGACCGCGACCGTCGCCGCTTGAGTGAGTTGGGCACCTGGTTCGAGGAGCGCAGCGTCCAGCGCGAACTGGAGGACCACTTCTTCTACCGCGCGGTGACTCGAGCGACGCGCAAGCTCTACCTCACACACGCTGAGCGCGACGCCAAAGGGGGCGAGGTGTTGCCGAGCCTTTACTTGCGTGACGGCGCCAGCGCCTGTGGCGTGGAGCTCGAAGAGTTGCCGGTGATTGCACCCGTGCGGCGGCGTCTCTTGCTGACCGACCCCGTCGGCGAGCAGGTTGCCGAGCTTGAAGAAGGCGCCCGAGAGGCTGGAGAGGCTGAAGGAGCGACAACGTCGGCGGCCGAGCAAACGTGGCATACGCTTGAGCAGGCAACGCATGAGCTCATTGCCGGCCGGGGCGACAACCCCAAGCTTGATGCGACACTCGACGAAGCCCTCTCTGCGCTTGCCAACGACGCGGACAGCGGCTTGCCGTGGAAGGCGCTCAACACGCCGGATGCATTGTTGCGCTGGAGTGTGCGCACCCTCTGGCGGCAGCGGCCGTTCGACGCGCACGCCCTCGCCAGCTGGCACGCCGCCCGCGCCATCTGGGACCGCTTCCACCGCGAACACCCGCGGCTCGCACTCGCCGCCCAAGCCGGGCTTGCCGAAACGGACCGGCCACGTCTGACCGAGCCTGCCCGCGAGCACATCCGCCGCCACCCGCGCATCCTCTCCGCCAGCGGCATCAACCTCTTCGCCAACTGCCCCTTTGCCTACTTTTCTCGCTACCACCTCGACCTCGAAGAGCCGGTATCCGCCGAGCCCGACGCCGCAAGTTGGGGGACGCTGCACCACACGGTGCTCGAGGAACTTGGCCAAGCCCTCGACGAAAACGAGGTCTCCGGCGAGCCGCAAGCGGCAAGCGAGTGGGCTGTCGAGCGTCTCGTGCAACTCGCCGGCGACCCGGAACTCGGCTTTCCGCGGCTGCTCACGCAGGTACACTGGCAGGCGCAATTGCGCCACCAAGCGGAAAAGCTGCGCAGTTTCGTGCTGCAAGAACTCGAGTTTCGCCGCGGCCGCGCCACGTTGCCCGTCGGCTACGAAGTGCCGTTCGGCCTCTCAGCGGCCGGCAACGAGCTGCCCGAGGAGCTGCCGCCGCTGTATGCCGCCGAGCCGCTGACGGTGCGCGACGACGAGGGTGACGTGGAGCTCAAGCTGCGCGGCTACATTGACCTCGTCGAAGCGGAGCGTGACCCGGACCTGCGCAACCGTCACTGGGCCGTCGTCGTGGATTACAAATCCGGCCGCGTCTACTACCGGGCCCGCGGACTTGCCGCCTTCTTCGACGACGAAGCGTTGGAGCGCGAGGCGCAGCCGGCGCAGGGCTACCAGGGCCCGAACCAAGGCAAGGCCTTCGACTTCCAACTGC
>SKZP01000371.1 GCA_007127275.1 Planctomycetota bacterium | reverse complement strand
TCCATTTCCGGCGGCGGATCCGGCATGGTCGTGTCGTCGCTCGCCACGGTGGTGAAGCTGGTGTAGGTGCCGACGAGGCCGACTTGGAAGCGGCCGCCGCGATAATAAAGGTTCCAGGTGCGGGTAATGTCGAGCCAGTCGTAGAGGTGCTCAGGCGGCGTCCACGGAAACAACGGTTCGGAGGGACGCTCCGTATCATAGACGGGAGCCTGGGCACGCGCCGGCTCCTGAGCACTCGCCATTGCCGCGGAAAACTGCCCCATACCGATCATCCAACCCGCGATCAGCAGGGCAACGAAAAGCCATCGCGTGGGTGTCGTCGAAGCGATCATGGATGTCGTTCCTTTCTTGGATCGATACGGGGGAGTGGCTAGCGGAAGTAATGCGAAAGGCGAAGGCGGAAACCGAAACCGTCGCGGCGTGTCAGCGTCGCCTCCAACTGCCCGGCGAAGCTGTGCCGAACGGCCACGGTCAATCCGGCAAGGGCGAAGAAGTCCTGATGGCCGGAAAGCCGGAAGTTTTCACGAGTGAGTGTTTGGAAGTGTCCGTAGAGGAACTCGTAGCCGCCGCCGATGGCAAGGCCGAGTGTTACATCGTCGGGGTTGCCGAGGATCTCGACGAAAAAGTGGCCCGCCACACGGAAGTGGTAGGTGCGGTAAACGACCTCCTCACCGAGATTGAGGATTACGGCCTCGTTGTTCCCCTCCTCGGAGCGGAATTCTTGCGTCCAGAACGCCGTCTCCACGGCGAGAAGCCCGAGCCGTCGCAAGCTGAGCGCCCCGGTCGCTTCCACCCCGAAGTGGTAGCCGATCTCGTAGCGGTCATACGCATCGTCGCCGTCGGGCTTGAGCTGGAGTTGCCCGACGCCACCGACGAGCGCGACCTCCACGCCCGGCCACACAATCCCCGCCGCACGCAGCGAGACGGTGGAAATGAGCGCATCCGCTTCGTGGAAGTACGGGAACTTTTCGTCGTCCTCATCCTCGAGCCGCGTCACCGGCATGTAGCGGCGAAAGCTCGCGTCGAGACTCAACGAGCCCGCCCCGGGGCGAAACCGCTGATTCCACCAACTCGAGCGAGAGCTGCGAAACTCATAATCCTCGGCGGTCAGCCACGGCAGCCGGTGCTCCGACGTGCTTAGCTGCGGCGCGGCAGCCTCGGGCAGCTCGAACGGCACCGTGAGCGCAATGGGCGTGTGCGCCCCCGCGCCATCCGCTTCTTCAGCCGTGACGGCGGATACCAACGGTCCGAGGGAAAGAACCGTGAACGCGAGCACAGTTGTGAGCGTACGCAAGGAAACACTCGACACGCAGGGGACACTCGGCCGGGAATGGGCCATGGCGGATTGCTCCGTGAGGATCAAAGCGAAGTGTAAACCAGGCTGCGTTGCAGCGCAAGGCGAGGTGCCTGATGAAACGTCCGCCGGCAGACAATGTTGGGCGTGAGGAGCGAGTGGTACGCCTGCGGAAACGTAACGTGGCCCGAACACGGCGATCGCGTTCGAGCCACGGCGCAGAGGGGGAACTCGGGGAACTTACTCGCCGCCCTCGCCTTCTTCCACCCAGTTGTCGACCATGCGCTTTACGCTGCCGGGGCTCAAATCGTCGCCTCGCCGAGACGGCATTTGATTGCGGAACAACCCATGAGCGGGAATCTGCAGGTCGTATTCGATGCGTCGCGTGCTCATCCAGCGCAGTCGCGCATCTTGACCGCCGATCTCCATCTCATAAACCGCCAGTGCCAACTCTGGCCGACCTGCCGTGCCCCGCTCGTCGACTTGCGGCATCCCGGATTTCTTCGCAAGCACGGCAAGCAACTGCCGGTCGTTGCTCGCCTGCACGGGCACGGCGATGACGTCGTCCATGGAACCGCCGGATTGCGCCTGGGCCGGCTCGAGACTGTCCAGCGGGCTGCCGCTGGTGGCGACCATGGTGACCAGCGAGGCGAGCAGCCCCACGATCACCATCAACGAGAGATAAACCACATGATGCGACTTCACCATTATCCACTCCTCCATCGGTTGGGCCGTGTAGACCAGCCACGGAATTGAACCGCCTCGGCACGGGGTACCAAGTTCCTCATGGAAGCATATCTCCCCATGTCATCGGAAAACAAGGAGGACTCATGGAAACAGTTCCTCCTCCTCTGTGCACAACCTCGCACGCGTTCGCTCCATTGTTGCAGCGGAGAGGTACGCACATAAGCCCACGGGCCGCGGCCCGTGGGTCCGTTGCCAAGCATTTGTGATGCTGTTGTAAGTCTTGACGAAACAAGGCGAGCGCCGGGCTTGGGCCCTGCGCTCGCCTTAGAATTGCTGCAATGTACGCAGACCGTATTTTGTATCCACCGACAATCTGCTATACTTCCAATGCGTGAATGTGCGCAGCACGTCGTCGTTGCGTGTGCTGCATCCCCCCTCCTCTAGCTTGCGCGTTGTGTCGAAGATGAAGCTGAAAGCGAATGTAAAGCGCCACACCCGCTCACCCGGCCTCCGGTTGCTTGGCCTCTTTCTCGTTGCCGCGTGGCTCGTGCTTGGCGCCCTTCTGGCGTCGCCGGTCGAGGCGCAATTGTTCCCGCGGGGGGAAACGCTCGAGGAACTCGAGGAGGAAGCCGAGCGACTCGCCCGCGAGCAAGAGGCCATTGAGGAGCGCCAGCGCGCACTCGCCGAGCGCGAGGAGGAGAATCGCGAGCGGTGGCGCGCCTTTCAGCGCACGCTGCGCCAAACGGAGCGCCAAATCCCCCGCGAGGCGCGCCGCGGCGAGTCGGCCACGTTGCGCAACGAGCTCAACGACGACGGACGCGCCTACGAGGTCGGCACGATCATGCTCGCGCTTGGCGAATGGCGCTCTGCCGAGCAGTACATAACCTCGATGCAGTCACGGTTGCGCCACGAAGCTGCGGTCGTGCGGGGCGGTCTAGACGTGCTTGAGGTGCGCACCGAGATGTTGCGACGCTTCGGCGACGGGGCAAGCCCCTCGCGGATCGAACGCACCGTCGAGCAGTTCAACGAAATGCTCGAGCAACGCCTCGAAGCCACGCAACGAAGGGGCGACCGGCGCCAGCGCGAGCGGCGGCACGAATCGCTGCGCGCCTGGATGAGCGAGTTTCCGCGCTACCTCTCCCAGCGCGACGCGATGATCGAGGCGATCGAGGAGGACACCTTCGACGGCGAGCGCATCTGGAATCTCGCGAACCTGCTCGCCGACAGTCTGTACATGCACGCCGAGGCGCGCAGCTGGCTTGCGGTGCTGATCGAGCACTGCGAGGATCACTGGGTCGTGCGTAGCGGCCTCGCGCATGCCGGCCTCGCAAAGATACTCGCCCGGCAGGGCTTCTTGGACCGCGCGCAGTCCCTCGCTCGCGGCTTGGAAGGCCGTTGCGAGCGCTTCTTCGACCGTATCGCCGACGAAGCGCAAGCGTTGCAGCGACGCGTGCAAGAAGCGCGCGAGGAAGGCCGCGGGCTGACGTTGTCCCCCATGGAACGCTGGTTGTTGCAAAGCGCGAGCAACCAGCGTCGCCAACAACGGCGCAGCCAAGTCCGCAACCAGATTCGCGAACTTGGCGAGGCCGTCGAGAGCATTTCGGAGGAGTATCGCGACGAATAGCGCCGCGATGATAAGATACGCCCCACATGCGCCGAGGAGGGAAGAGCAACCGTTCGCCCCGCCCCGGCGTGCAACGCGCAGCCCGCCCGGTTTCAACGTTCGCTGCCGCACCTAGGATGCGCCGTGTGTCGCTGCGCGTCGGACAAAGATGGATTCGAGGGAGGAGGTTTCGACTCGAACGGAATGGCAAAGTCACGTCGCCCACCAGGTCCCCCGCCCAAGCGGGAACGAGTAAACGAACAAATTCGCATCACCCCGGTACAGGTCATCGACCAGACCGGGCACAACCACGGTCCGATGGATACGCAACTGGCGCTGGAGATGGCGCGCGAAGCCGACCTGGACCTCGTCGAGGTGGCGCCCAACGTCCGCCCGCCGGTGTGCAAAATCATGGACTACGGGAAATTCAAGTACCAGAAGTCCAAGAAGGAGAGTGAAAGCAAAAAGAACCAGACGCAGATCAAGGTCAAGGAGGTGCGCCTCTCGCCGAAGACCGAAACGCACGACATGCAGGTCAAGGTCAACCGAGCGCGCAGTTTCCTGATCGAAGGGGACAAGGTCCAGCTAACCGTGCAGTTCAAAGGCCGCGAGATCGTCCACAAGGAGCGCGGTCAAAAGATGCTCGCCGAGGTGCTCGAGATCCTCTCCGAGGTCGGCAGCCCAGAGGGCTCGCCGCAGTTGCAGCACCGCCGGCTGATCGCGACCATCGCACCGGACCGCAAGAAGATCCAGCAGTATCAGCGCAAGCAAGCGGAGTCCGCCGAAAAGGGCGCGCCCCAACCGGAAGACGAACGCGAACCTTCGCAGCCGGACGAGGAAGCGGAAGACGCTGCGGAAGACGAAGAGAACGAAGAGGTGGCCAACGAAGCTGCCGAGTATGCCGGTGCCGAGGGGGACGACGGCTCGGAGTCGAAGGGCTGAAGCCGCTGAACGTTTGCTGGTGACGTAGGTACCCGTCGAAGGAAAGGGGCGCTCCCCTCCAAGGGCGTTCGTCGGAACGCCGTTGGCTCTCCTTTCCCAGGCGAGTGCCCCGCCAGCCCTGCAAGGCGAACCCGCGCGGTTTCGTGCGTTGCCTCGTAAATCCGGGGGGGGGCGCCTCGTGGTTTCGTGCGTCGGCTCGCAGGGCTGGCCGCCTGTGTTCGCCGTCATTCGTCACAACCATACCGACCATGCTGCCCCGCGCCTCCTTTCATTCCCGCTCCCCCAACGAGTCCGCGTCGACGACGGCACCGGCGGGATTGCGCCCGAGTCTTGCCGAGGGTGCGCTAATCGTGTTGCTGCTCGGCGTCCTCGGGGTGGCGTTGCTGCCGAACGTGGTCGTGGCGCCGTACGAGGATCCGCTGCGCGAGGCCTCCCGCGAGTCGTTGCAGGCAAGCGTCGCGGATGCGTCGCTGCCGCCGTCGCTGCGGGTGCGTGCGCTCGAAGAACTGGAGCGACGCGACGGCGCGGCGCAAGCGGTGCACGTGGCGCTGCAAGCGGTGCGCAGTGCAAGCGTGGCGCGCAGTGAAGCGGGCGAGGCCCTGCTTGGCTTTGTCGCCGAGCGCCCGGCCTCGGCCGCCGCCGGCGCGGTGCTTGAGGCGTGGCTCGAGGGGCGTGTGCCGGACGCGACGTGGCGCGAGGCGTTCCTCCCCGCCGGGTGGGGGGATGCCGCCGCGTGGACGGCTGTGCCGCTGTTGTGGGCGAGCGAGGCGGAGGCGCACGAGGCGCGGTTGATGTGGATCGCGGATGTGCTCGGCCACGCCGGAGAGCAGCCGCGCATTGCCGTGCCGCGTGACGCCGGTGAGGAAGAAGCCGGTACGCTGCGCCATCAAACCCCCGCCGAGGCGTTGCTAAGCTACGTGCAGCGCTACCTTGCCGACACGCCACCGCGCCACATGCGACCGACGCTGGAGTTGCGCCTTTACGAAAATTTGCGTCGCACGCCGCGCTACCTCGCCCCGGAAGTGGCGCGGCTCGCCGAGCAAGTGGTCGCAAGCGAGCGCCTACCACTCCAAGACGCGCAGCTCGGGGACGTCGCCCCTGAAACGTACGCAAACGAGGTCTTTGCGCTCGCCGAGGCCGTCATGCCTCCCGAACGGTTTGCCACCTGGCTCGAAGAGCTCGCCCGAGGAACGGGCAACGGCACCGCCGCACAAGCATACGCAGACTACGCCGCGGCCCGCCTCCGGTAGGGGAGGTTGTGTTTTGCCAGGTGCAGGGGGAACGGCCCCGTTCAGGGCATCGCATCCCGACGGTAGATTGCTTCCGTTTCGAGGATTGCTCGTACCGACTCCGGCAGCAGGTAGCGCAACGAACGGCCGTTGACGGCTCGCTCACGTACTTGCGTCGACGAGATGCCCACGAACGGCGCCTCGGGTACGGCGTCGGCGAGAATCTGCTCGACTTGCTCTCCTGTGAAGGCGTCGCAGCCTCGCAGTGCCGCCGCAAGCGCGGGGAGGTCGGCGCCCGGTCGGGGGAGCACCGTGATGCGCATCGCCTTTTGCAGGCGTTGTGGCTCGTGCCAGCTTGCGAGGTGCATCGCCGCGTCGCCGCCGAGCAAGAAATGCCAGTGCCCAACATGCGGATACCTCGCGCGAATCAATGGCAGCGTATCCGCGGTGT
>SKZP01000144.1 GCA_007127275.1 Planctomycetota bacterium | reverse complement strand
TCCTCGATGTGACAAGGGCCACGCCTGCGGTGCTCGCCTTCGTCCTCGTTGCGACTCGGCCTGCTCGCAACGCAACTGGGTCACTTTCTTCTGGGGAGCTGTACTTAGGAGCTGAAAGGAAGCTACTTTCGACGTTGAGCGTCACGAGCAAAGGCTATGCAAGGCGAAAGAAGGTGAGCAGCCAACGGAATTTGCACCAAGCAACGGAATTTGCACCAAGCAACGGAATTCGCACCAAGCCCACCAACGAGCCGGTGGGCTTGCCGCGAACTCTGGAATTCGCCATTTCTGATTCGGCTGTCACCGAATACAGGTGCTCGTCCCTGCTGCGCGACCCTCGTGGGAGTTCGTCGCGGCCTTCAGCGGTCGCGCTCGGCGCCGCCTTGGCTGGCCGCTTGGGCGGCGGCGAGCCGGGCAACGGGGATGCGGCGGGGCGAGCAGCTTACGTAGTCGAGGCCCAACTCGTGGCAGAAGTGTACGGAGTCGGGGTCGCCGCCGTGCTCACCGCAGATGCCGAGCTTCATGTTCGGCTTCACCTTTTGCGCATCTTCAATGCACATGCGCATCAGGCGGCCCACCCCTTTGCGGTCGATCGTTTCCGTCGGGTCGGCTGGCATCAGTTTCTGTTCAATATACAGTGGCAGGAACTTGATTGCGTCGTCGCGCGACATCCCGTAGGTCAGCTGCGTCAAGTCGTTGGTGCCGAAGCTGAAGAATTCGGCGTCCTTGGCAATCTCGTCCGCGGTCAGCGTGGCGCGCGGAATCTCGATCATGGTGCCGAACATGTAGTCAACCTCGATCCCTTCCTCTTTCATCGACTTCTGCGCGACCGCTTCGAGGTCTTTCTTCACCTCGCGCAACTCGGTGTCGATGCCGACAAGCGGAATCATGATCTCGGGGTGAACGTCGAGGCCTTCCTTCTTGACCTGGCAGGCCGCGGCAATGATCGCCGCCGTCTGCATTTTTACAATGCCGGGGAAGTAGATGGAGAGGCGCACGCCGCGCAGGCCGAGCATGGGATTGTGCTCGTGCAGGTCACGCACTTTGGAGAGCATGCGCATTTTCTCGTCGTAGGCCGGGCCGAACTGCTCGCGCACCCGCAGCTCCGTCGTCTCGACGAGCAACTCCTCGAGGCTCGGCAAGAACTCGTGCAGCGGCGGATCAATCAGGCGAATGGTCACCGGACGCTCGCCCATCTCGCGGAAGATGCCGACAAAGTCTTCCTGCTGCAGCGGCTTCAGTTTGTTCAGTGCGGACTCGCGCGCCTCTTCGGTCTCTGCGAGAATCATCGTTTGCACGAGGCGAACGCGGTCACCGAGGAACATGTGCTCGGTGCGGCACAGGCCAATTCCCTCCGCGCCCAACTCCACCGCTTCGCGGGCCTGCTCCGGCGTGTCGCAGTTGGCGCGCACGCGCATCTTGCGGACCTCGTCGACCCATTCCATGAAGGTGCCGAAGTTGCCGGTGACGCGAGCGGGCTCGGTGTGCAGCGAGCCGTGGTAGACCTTGCCTTCGGTGCCGTCGATCGAGATGACATCCCCCTCTTCGAGCGTGTGGTCGTCGACGTTGACGAGGCGGGAGTGCATGTCAATGCGAAGCGCCCCGCAGCCGCAGACGGTGGGGATGCCGTATTGGCGGGCAACGAGTGCGGCGTGCGAGGTGCGTCCGCCGAGTTGCGTCAGCACGCCGGCCGCGGCGAGCATCCCGCCGAGGTCGTCCGGGTTCGTTTCCTTGCGCACGAGGATGACCGCCTTGCCCTCCTCTTTCATCTTGATGGCGGTTTCCGCATCCAGCGCAATGTGGCCGACCGCGCCGCCGGGGGCCGCGTTGAGTCCGCTGGCGATGGCCGGCAACTTCTCCGTGTTGACGAGCCGCGGGTGCAACAACTGCTCGAGCTGCTCGGGGCTGACGCGGTTCACCGCCTCCGCTTTGCTGATCAGCCCCTCGCCGACCATGTCCACGGCAATCTTCACCGCCGCGGCACCGGTTCGCTTGCCGGAGCGGCACTGCAGGATATACAGCTTGCCGCGCTCGACGGTGAACTCAATGTCCTGCATGTCCCGGTAGTGGTTCTCGAGGCGCCGGGCGATGGTGCTGAACTGCTGGTAGATTGCCGGCTGCTCCGTCTCCAGCGTGCTGACCGGCAACGGCGTGCGCACCCCGGCGACGACGTCCTCCCCCTGGGCGTTGACGAGATACTCGCCGTCAATGTGCGGATCCCCGGTGGCGGGGTTGCGCGTGAAGGCCACACCGGTGCCGCTGTCGCTGCCCATGTTGCCAAAGACCATGGCCTGGACGTTCACGGCGGTACCCCACTCGGAAGGAATATTGTATTTCTGGCGGTACAGGATGGCCCGGTCGTTCATCCAACTGCGGAAGACGGCCTCGACGGCCATCTTCAGCTGCTCCTTCGGATCCGCGGGAAAGTCGTAGCCGGTCGCTTCCTTGAAGTGTGCCTTGTAGCGGTCGACGACTTCGTGCAACGCCTTGGCGTCGAGGTCGGTGTCGCGCTGTACGTGCTTGTCCTGCTTGATGGCGTCGAAGATGCGCTCGAACTTGTGCCGCGAGAGTGCCGGGACGTCACCGGAGAGGACAATGTCCGAGAACATCATGATGAAGCGGCGGTAGGCGTCGAAGACGAAGCGCTCGTTGTCGGTCAGCTTCGTTAGCCCCGCGGCGGTCTCGTCATTGAGGCCGAGGTTGAGGACGGTGTCCATCATCCCCGGCATGGAGAACTTCGCCCCGGAGCGCACAGAGACGAGCAGCGGATTGGCCGCCTCACCGAAGCGCTTTTCCGACTGCTTCTCCACCTGTTCGAGGGCGACGTTCACCTCGTCCCATACCTGCGCGGGGACTTGCCAGTCATGGGCGTAGAACTCGTTGCACGCCTCGGTGGTGATGGTGAAGCCGGCGGGCACGGGCAGGCCGATGTTGGTCATCTCGGCAAGGTTCGCCCCCTTGCCGCCGAGCAGGTTCCGCCACTCCTTGTTCCCTTCCGAAAACAGGTAGACATATTTTTTCTGGGTCACCCGAAGCTCCTTTGTCCTGTTCGCACCTCCGCAGACGAATGGTCCCGGACCCGGCCGCTCGTTCCGGTTCGCCGCACGAAGGATGTGCCTTCGATTGTTGGTGCGACACACACCGTTTCGCCACAAACCGAACTGGCCTCTGTCACTTTGCAATGACAAAGACTCGAGAGCTACCGAATCGAGTGCCCAATTATACTGCGACGCGTCCTCTCAAGTAAATGCAAAGCCTCCCCCGGTACTTCCCCGCGAAGGTGAAATCACGCGGCGACGAGGAGACGCGGGGGGATCCTCGGGGAACTGCCCGCAGGGTACGTTTGACGGGGAAGGAGGGCTCGCGCGGGCATCCGCGGTTGACGACACTTCGACGAAAAAGCCCACGGTCTCCGGCGCCTGGACTGGATACCGTTACGTGCTCTTTTCTGAGGCGAGGTCAGGGCGTCAGGCGTCAGCCCCGCGAGGCGAGCCCGCGAGGCTCCGTGCTTCGTCTCGCTGGACTGGCGCCCTGCGCTTGCCTGGTTTCGCCAAAATATAACGGCATTCGTGTGAACGCCACCGAACTCGGGGCCCACGGACTGCAACCCGCGGGCTTGTGTCCGACCGCCCTTTTTCGGGAGAGACGGGGGGACTCGCGTGTTGCAACGCACGGGGATGCCGTCCACACTGATTGTGGCCGGTTTTCTCCGTAACCGCCGGGAGGCGCGGGATGAGCGAAGAAACCCTCGCAAACGACCAAGTCTCGCCGGTCGCTTCGGCGGCTGCGAGCACGCCGTATCCGGGGGCGTCCGTACCGGGGCGCCCGGGGTGGCGCTTCGCGGCGAGGCTCGGGGAAGGAGCGTTCGGTGACGTTTGGCGCATTGTGCATGCGTCGACGGGGCGTTTCGAGGCGCTGAAACTCGCGCGAACCCGCGAGGGAAAGGCGAGGCTCGAACGCGAAGCGGCGGTGCTTGCACGGCTTCACGAACGACTGGGGCCGACGCGGCACTTGCTGCGTTTGTTCGAGTCACAGTTCGCTCGCGAGCCTGCGTGGATGGCGCTGGACCACGTGCCCGGAGGAAGTCTCGCCCAACGGCTTGCGCCGCAGGTTGAGGAGTCGACGCACCGCCCGCTCGAGCCGCACCAGGTCGTGCCCCTGTTTCGCGGCATCTGCGAAGGGATGGCCGCGGCGCACCGCGTCGGTGTTGTGCACCGCGACCTCAAGCCGAGCAACATCCTCCTGGATTTCGACCTCACGCCGGTGATCTGCGACTTCGGTGCGCGCCTGCGCAAGGACACGCCCCGGGGCGGCACCGTCGCGCTGCACGCCACGCAGCCGGTTGCAACGGAAGGACGCGCCGAACATGCAAGCATGACACTCTCGGGGTTGCTCGCCACGGGTAGCGCGGACAGTCTCGGCACGCACGGCTACGCCTCGCCGGAACAGCGTGACGGGGCGGCTCCGAGTCCGACGGACGACGTCTACGCGCTCGGCGTGATCCTGTTTCAACTGTTGCTCGGCACCACGACGCGTTGGCCGGATTATCCGCGGGAGACGTTGGAGGAAGAGGCGCGGGAGCCGGTCAGCGAGAGCCTGATTGCGCTGGTCGAGGGGTGCCTTGCACATCCGAAACGGCGCCCCGCCGATGCAAACGCGTTGCTGCAACGCCTCCCCGCATCAAGCAGACAAGCGCCGTCGAGCGGGCGAGCGCCAAGGGTGACGGCGTCGACGAGGACCGCCCCGCCTCCGGCAACCAGTCCGTTGGCGACGAAGGGGGCGCAAGGAAGTACCTGGCTCGTCGACCCGAGCGGCCACGCCCACGGCTCACACGTCGTGCCGACAATTGCCCACGCGGTGGCTCGCGCCGCCGCCGGCGACGTCGTCCGTATCCGTCCGGGCCACTACCACGAGCACGTCGAGATTGACCGCGCCTTGCACCTGATGGGGGAGGAGGGGCTCGACGACCGCGCCGTGGTGCTACACGGCCACCGCGGTCCCTGCGTTACCGTTTCCGCCTCGCGCGTGACGCTCACCGGCCTCGAATTGCGCAGCGGCTCCGGCGGCCCGGCTGTGCTCGTTCACGGTGGTGCGCGGCGCGTACGCCTCAAAAGCTGCCGCCTCGTTCGGTTGCGCGAGCCGCGGAAACCGCGAGACATGGCCGCGTGCGACGCCGCCCACGTCGGCTTCGTCGCCGCGGTCGAAGACGAGAAATCCTCGCTGATGTTGCATGCGTGCACCGTCGCCGGGAGTTTGTGCGTCACGCGTGGCAACCTCACGCTCGTGGAGTGTGACAACCGCGTCGAGGGAGAGCCCGCCATTCACGCGAGCCAGTTCGGCCGCGTCGCCGCGGTGCGCTCCCGCTTCACCTCCATGACCTGGAACCCTGCGCACGGCCGCACCGCCGGCATTGAGGCGCACGGCCCCGGCTGCCAGGTGCTGATCAATCAGGGCCGCTTCGACGGCTTCGTCGTGCATGCGCGGCTTGCCGGGCTGGGTACGCGTATGACCGCGTCGGACGTTGAATTTCGCGACGCGACGCACACGGCCTTAGAGGTGCATGACGCCGCCGAGGCCTCCGTGCGCCGCTGCCGGTTCACCAACAGCCGCCTGTTTCACGTACACGTCTTCGACGGCGCCCGCGCCCGGCTGACACGGTGCATGCTTGGCGGCGAGGCGAGTGCCGGGGTACGCACCGGTCCCGGCGGCTGGGCGGTCGTGCAGGAGTGTCGCTTCACGACGCTCACCGGCACTCCGCTGTTGCGCGAGCCGGGCAGTAACCTCCACACGCACGACACTGCCACCGCCCCGTACACGCCGCGCCAGGGCCACATACGGGGGCTGATGCAATTCGCCTCCCGGCTCACGCTACGCGGCCTGCAAGCCATTTTGGTGGTGACGCTCTACGGCTTTCTCGGTGCCGTACTCGGCTTCTGCCTTGCCGGGCTTCCGGCGCTCGCGTTTGCGCTGCATCTAGGGTGGTCGACCGGCGGTGTGCTGCTGTTCACCACGCTCGCTGGCGGTGCCGTTGCTTTGCTCGGGGCGCTGATTGCGCTGGCGGTTCCCACGCTGCGTTTCGTCCGCCGTGACCTGCCGCAATGCGTCCGCATGCGCCGCTGCCGGTGACGGAGAGGTTGCTCCTTTCCGTTTCGTGGACCTGTCGCTGCCACGCCCACGGGCTCGCCCGTGGGCGTGGCAGCACAGTCGGGCTACAACCCACG
>SKZP01000647.1 GCA_007127275.1 Planctomycetota bacterium | reverse complement strand
GCCACCGCCGCCGCCCTTTTGGCCTTTCTCGGCGCCTTGCTGTTGCTTTGCCATGACACTTTCTCTTTGCTTGCGATTCCTGCGATACCTGCGGGCTACGCGCTCCGCGCCGCGTCGCGGCTCACCAAGAGGCTCAGTCGATCACGCGCCCGCTGACTTTGGAGACGCGCTTCTTCACCTTTTCGCCGGCTTGCTCGACGAAGGTGAAGCCGACGCGGGTCGGCTTGTTCGTGTGCGGGCAAATCAGCATCACGTTGCTGATATGAATCGACGCCTCGCGGTCGACGCGGCCGCCCCGCGGGTTCTGCTGGGTGCGCCGCAAGTGCTTCTTGACGTTGTTCACGCCCTCGACAACGATGCGGTCCTTGCGCGGCTCGACCTTGAGCACGCGGCCGCGTTTGCCTTTGTCCTTCGCGTCGCCGCAAATCACGACGACGGTGTCGTTGCGTCGAATCTTGTTCATGGCTACACCACCTCCTCGGCCAACGAAACAATCCGCATGAAGTTCTTGCCGCGCAACTCGCGGGCGACGGCACCGAAGATGCGCGTGCCGATCGGGTCGCCGTCCTTGTTGATCAGCACGACGGCGTTGCGGTCGAAGCGTACGTAGCTGCCGTCCTGGCGGCGAATGTTCGCCTTCGTCCGCACGATCACACCGCGGACCACCGCCCCGGACTTGATGTCGCTATCGGGGATCGCCTTCTTCACCGTGCCGATGATGATGTCGCCGATCTTGCCGAAGTTGCGTTTGTGCCCGCCAAGCACCCGGATACACATCACCTCTTTGGCTCCGGTGTTGTCGGCAACATCCAAACGTGTCTGCATCTGAATCATGGCGGCACCTCGCTCGGTCGATCAAAAGGGTTGGGCGGCTTCGTTGCTGTGGTTCCGGTTGCACGTTCGCGGCGCCCGATTTCTCGTCTCTCGTGGAATTCCTACATTAGCGCGAGGCGGCTTGGACGATGCGGACGAGGCGGAAGCGCTTCGTTTTGCTCAGCGGCCGGCACTCCATCACCTCGACCATGTCGCCGGTCTTCGCTTCGTTCTGTTCGTCGTGGGCCTTCAAGGTCGTGTAGCGGCGGACGATCTTGCCGTACAACGGGTGCGGCACGCGCCGTTCCACCTTGACGGTGACCGTCTTGTTCATTTTGTCGGAGCTGACCCGTCCGATGAACGTCTTGCGCGGCTTGCGCTGCGTCGTCGCTTCGCTGCTTCCGTCGGTTTTCGTCTCGGTGTTCGCCATGCCTCGCTACCTCATTCGCCTTTCGCTTGTTGCTTTTCCATTTCGCGCTCCTTGAGTACGGTCAAATAGCGGGCGATCTGCCGCCGCATTTGCTTGTACCGGGCGGGGCTGTCGATATTCTTCGGATCGGCGCTAAAGCGGCGGAGAAAATACTCTTCGCGCAGCTTCGCAAGATCCTTACGAATATCCGCCTCCTCCATATCGCGCACTTCGAGTACGTGCTTCTTGTGTGGCATCCGGTGCTCTCCTTAGCAGTTGCTAGTTGTTGGTGGTTGGTGGCTAGTTGCCCGTCAAGATTGACGCCGTGAGCTAGCCACAAGCCACTAGCAACACTCTTTCCTAATGCGTGCTGCGCTTGGCGAGCCGGCAGCGTAGCGGCATCTTGTGCGCGACCTTGTTGAAGGCGGCGCGGACGATGTCTTCCGGCACGCCGGAGATTTCGTAAAGGACCGTGCCCGGTTTGACCACCGCGGCCCAGTAGTCCGGCTCCCCTTTGCCCGAGCCCATGCGCACCTCGAGCGGCTTCGAGGTCACCGGCTTTTGCGGGAAGATGCGGATCCAGTACTTGCCTTGCCCGGAGATCGTCTGCACGATCGAAAGGCGGCCCGCCTCGATTTGGCGGGAGCTGATCCAGCCCGGCTCCGTTACCTGGATGCCGAACTCGCCGAACTGCACGGCGTTGCCGCGCACCGCTTTGCCTTTGATGTTGCCGCGAAATTCTTTTCGGTGTCGGATTCGCTTCGGCATCAACATGGCGTCACCCCTCCTGTCCGTTCGTTGGCATCGTTTGCGGATGCGTGCGTTGTTTCTGGCCCGGGGCGCCGGTGAGCTCGCCGCGGAAGACCCACACCTTGACGCCGATGACGCCGTAGGTGGTGCGGGCGACCGCGGTGCCGTAGTCGACATCGGCGGTGAGCGTCTGCAGCGGAATCGAGCCGAACTGTTGAACTTCGCGCCGTGCCATCTCGGCGCCGCCGAGGCGCCCGGCGAGGCGGATGCGCGCGCCAAGTGCCCCGTTTTCCTTCGCTTGCCGCAGGATGTTGCGCATCGTGCGGCGGAAGCTGGCGCGCTTGGCGAGTTGATCGGCGGCAGCCTCGGCGAGCAGTTGCGCCTCCAAGTCGGGCGTCTCGATCTCCTTGATCTGCACGCTAATCTGCTGGCCGGTGATCTTGGCGAGCGTCTTCTCGATTTGCTGCAGGTTCGAGCCTTTCTTGCCGATCAGCACGCCGGGGCGACCGGTGTTGATGTAGACCTCGACGCGGTAGCGACGCGGCTCGCCGGGCGCGCCGGTGGAGATCGGCACGCGCTCGATCTCGATTGAGGAGATCGCGCCTTGGCGGCCGTGCTTCGACTTCAGGTATTGCCGAATCGTCTGGTCCTCTTCGAGCAGGCGCGCAAACTCGCTCTTCGGCGCGTACCAGCGCGACTTCCAGCCCTTGTGTTCTCCGTAGACGCCGACACGGAAGCCGGTCGGCATGATCTTCTGGCCCATCGCCTACCTCCTCCGGTGTATTTAGGCGTCCTTCTTCGATTCGTCGTCGTTCTGCGTGTCCGTCGTCGCGCCTTCGTCGGTGGACGTCGCCTCGTCCGTCGTCGCGCCTTCGTCGGTCTCTTCCGTCGGCTTCGCCGCCTCTTCCTTCTCTTGCGTCGCTGCGGCGGCGGCCTTTTTCCCCTTCTTCGGCTTCTTCGCCTTGCTTTGCTCGCCCTGCTGGCGCTCTTCTTCCAGTTCGCGCAATTCGGCGTCGTGCTCCTCCGCCGGCGCCACGGCAATCTTGATATGGCTGTTGCGCTTCAAGATCGGGTTGGCCATCCCGCGCGAACGAGGCTTGTAGCGCTTGAAGCGCGTGCTTTCCTCGATGATCGCCTCGGCAACCAACAGCTTGTTCGGGTCGAGTTCGATCTTGCGGCGCATCGACTCCTCGTCGGCGTTGGCAATCGCCGACTTCAACACGCGCTCAATAAACCGTGCCGCGCGACGATTCGAGAATTTCAAGATCTCGAGCGCCTCGTTGACCGGCTTGTTGCGAATCATATCGATCACGTAGCGCGCCTTGCGCGGCGCAATCCGCGCGTGTTTATGCCAAGCTCGAAAGGTCAGTTCCATGGGTTTGCTCGTTGCTGGTGAGTCGTGGCTCCTGGGTCGTGGCGGTGCATCGTGGGTGGTGGGGCGTGTTGCCCAATTGCTCGTGACTCGTCGAAATCATTCGCTACACACGACTCACTACCCCCGATGCACGACCCACTACCTTCCCTTCTTGTCTTTCTTCGTGTGGCCTCGGTAGTTGCGGGTTGGGGCGAACTCGCCGAGCTTGTGGCCGACCATGTCCTCGGTGATGAACACCGGCCAGAAGGCCTTGCCGTTGTGCACCCGGAAGTTGTGGCCGACCATCTCCGGCACCACCGTGCAGGCGCGCGCCCAGGTCTGGATCGGGGTCTTGTCCCCCGACTCCTTCTGGCGCAGCACCTTGCGAAGCAGCTTCGGATTTACATAGGGGCCTTTTTTCAGCGAGCGACTCATGGATATTCCTGGTGGCTAGTTTCCAGTGGCTAGTGGCTCGCGGGTGGGTGTGGCGTCGGTCGAACGACGTCACCAGCCACTAGCCACCAGCAACCAACAACTTTCTTCCTCTACCTTGACGTTCCCGAGACGTGGGGGCCGCGCTTGCGGCCGCGGATGATCAGGTTGTTGCTGGGCTTTTTCTTCGGGCGGGTCTTGCCGCCTTTGGAGAGCTTGCCCGTTGGGCCGCAAGGGTGGCGGCCGCCACCGCGCCGTCCTTCGCCGCCGCCCATCGGGTGGGCGACCGGGTTCATCGACGTGCCACGGTTGTGCGGACGCCGGCCGCGGTGGCGGTTGCGGCCTGCCTTGCCGACGACGACGTTGCTGTGATCGCTGTTGCCGACCGAGCCGATCGTCGCGCGGCAGTCGAGGTGCACCTTGCGCAACTCGCCCGAGGGCATCGAGACGAAGGCGTAGTCCCCTTCCTTCGAGTTCAGCTGGGCGACGGCGCCGGCGGAGCGGACCATCTTGCCCCCCTGGCCGGGGCGCAGTTCGATATTGTGGACGGCGAGGCCCTGCGGGATGTTGCGCAGCGGCATGCAGTTGCCGAGCTTCGGCTCGACCTTTTCCGTGCCGGCCATCACCCGCTCCCCCTCTTTGAGCCCCTTGGGCGCGAGGATGTAGGCCTTCTCGCCGTCTTCGTATTCGAGCAGCGCGATATTCGCGGAGCGGTTGGGGTCGTACTCGATCGACTGCACCGTCGCGGCGACGCCATCCTTGCGGTTGCGCTTGAAGTCGATCTTGCGGTACATCCGCTTGTTGCCGCCGCCGCGGAAGCGCGCCGTGGTGCGCCCCTGGTTGTTGCGCCCGCCGCTCTTCTTGATCGGCTCCAACAAACTCTTTTGCGGCTTGACGCGGCCCTTGTCGGTCAACTCCGACCAGTCAAGCACGGAGCCACCGCGGCGTCCCGGCGAAGTAGGTTTGTACTGTTTGATGCCCATGATTCCGTGATTGGTTGCTGCGTTGCGTGGTTGGTTTCGGAGTGCCTAGTTGCAGGTGGCTTGTGGCATATGACTCTCTTCGCTCGCCACTGGCAACTCGTCAGCTCATGTAATCGAGCGCGTGGCCCTCCTTGAGCACTACGTATGCCTTCTTTTGCGGCGGTGTCGGCACGCGGCGGAAGCGAACTCGCTTGCTTCGGCCCTTGGTGATTACGGTGCGCACCTTTTCGACTTCCACGTCGAAGATCTGCTCGACCGCCTTCTTGATCTCAACCTTGTTTGCGTTGCGGTCGACCTCGAAGACGTAGGTCTGCCGGCGCTCGGCGGTGAGATTGCCCTTGCGGTCGCGCTCGTACGGGCCCAGCGGCGTCACCGACTTTTCGGTGACCATCGGCTGCTTGACGATGCGGAAGTAGGGGCTCAAATCCTTGATTTTCTTCTGGGCCATCTCCGACTCCTCTTTGCGCAGCTAGGCGCTCACGCCCCGGCAATTCTGCTTGGTATTCCTCAAACGTAAGCGCCCGCCTCTTGCCGGTACTCGGCGAGGGCGGGCGGGCTCGTCATCCGGCGGAGGCCTTGGCGGCCTGTGCCTCCGTATCTCGCTTTCGCTGCTCGATCAGCGCCTCGAGCGCCTGCTTCGTCAAGACGACATTGACCTTGCGGACCACGTCGTAGGCGTTGAGGTTGCGGACCTCTTCAATCTTCGTGTTCGCGATGTTGCGCGCCGAGAGATAGAGGTTGCGGTCGTACTCGTGCATCAGGAACAAGTGCGAGCGCTCCGAGACCGGCTTGCCGTTGAGCTCGACCTGCTTGAGCAGCGTGGCGACGGTTTTCGTGTGCGGCGCCTCGAGCTTGAGCCCGTCAATCACCGCCACCTCGCCGTCGAGCAGCTTGGCGAGCAATGCGGAGTTGAGGGCGGCTTTGCGCATCTTCTTCGGCAAGCCCGTGTCGTAGTCGCGCGGCTTCGGCGGAAAAATGGCGCCACCGGAGCGCCACAAGGGGCTTTTGCGCGTGCCGGCGCGGGCGCGACCGGTCCCCTTTTGCCGGTAGGGCTTGCGGTTCGAGCCCTTGATCTCGCCGCGCGTCTTCGCCGAGTGCGTACCGACGCGTTTGTGATGGCCGTAGCCGACGACCATCTGGTGCAGTGTCTTCGAGAGCACTTTGTCGCCGAACAGCGAGGGGTCGACCTCGATGTCCTCGGCGCGGGTGCCGTCGGCGTTGTAGCAGGGTAGCTTGACCATCTCGCTCGTCCTCGTTCCTCGTCGTCTACGGTCTCTTCAGTCCCATCAGTCTCGTTCCGCGCTGCGCGGGTTCGCGTTAGGCCGAGGCCTCCTCCGGTACGAGCGGCCGCTCGCGCTGCTCCTTGCGCGCCTTCGTTTTCGCGTCGCGCACAAAGACGAGCCCGCCGTTGGGCCCGGGGATCGCCCCCTTGATGAACAGCAGGTTGTTCTCTTCGTCGATGCGGACGATCTCGAGGTTCTGCACCGTGGAACGCTTG
>SKZP01000078.1 GCA_007127275.1 Planctomycetota bacterium | reverse complement strand
CCGCTTCCACCGGCGCGGCCTGAAACGTTTCGCCCGCAGCGGGAACTACGTGTTGCGAGCCCAAGCCGGTAAGCAGCCGCAGCGGAGGTGTCACCTGTTCGTTGAAACGGCGGAAGCTCGACGAGTCGGCGAACGTCAGCGGCAAAACGACGGCCTCGTCGTCGAGCAACACCACCCCTTGCGTCGTCTCGAGCGCCACCTGCGGCCGCCGCAGGCGTAGCGTCACGTCGAGGCGCCCGGCCGGTTCCAGCCGCACTTGTGCGACGGAATGCACCCACGGCGAGGCGGCCAACGCGTCACGGATTCGCTCAAGCGCATTGCGGGCCAACAAAGCGATGCGGCCCTCGTCGTCGACCAGATCATGCGCCTCGAGTTGTTCGCGAACACTCGCCTCGACCCGCTCGGCAAGCTCAGCTTGCGCATCCGCAGCAAGCCAATCCAGGTGCGGCGCGACAAGCTCTCCGGGCGTCAGCGTGACCGACGTACTCGGATGCTCCGCGACATACGCCTCCGCGCCAACGAGCGCGAGTGCGAGCAACATGACGAGTACCATGGCCACCACCCCGTGGCGCAGCCGTCGCCGGCGCTCGAGGCGTTGCGCCTGCCGCAGCGCGAACTGCTCGGTAAGTTTTTTCGTGCTCAGGTCCATGGGTGCCGTCGGCGTGCGCCCACCGGGGTGCTGTTGCCGCTGCAAGCGTTGCCACACGGTCAACGCATCGGCGCCAGCGGCGCGGGCCGGGCTAGGGTAACGCGGTTCTT
This sequence comes from Planctomycetota bacterium, assembly GCA_007127275.1. Classification (GTDB taxonomy): domain Bacteria; phylum Planctomycetota; class UBA8742; order SKZP01; family SKZP01; genus SKZP01. The sequence continues at coordinate 5,493 of SKZP01000078.1, read as the reverse complement.
GTCGGTGCTCTTCCATGGCGTGCGTAGTGGGGGTGCGAGATGAAGTCGCGGCTGATGAATCAAGGCATACCCGGAGCATTTAAGGCGAGCGCAGAGCGTGGGTCCTGCGAGGCAAGACACACTTTGACGTGAATTCACCTCGGAGGGCTGACGCCCTTCGCTCGCCTGCACGCTCGCCTCGTACCCGAAAACAAAGTGTCTTTCACGTGCTCCCTCACTCCCTTTTCGACCATTACGCGACTCGGCGAAGGCGGTACTTGGTTTCCCGCACGGCACTGCGAACGAGTTTCTCGCACAGCGCGCCAAACTCGAAGCCCGCCGCCTGTGCCGCCTTTGGCGCGAGACTCGTCGGCGTCATGCCGGGAATGGTGTTCACCTCGAGAACCTGCGGACCCGCCGTCGACGAAAGCAGCAAGTCGACCCGTGCGAGGCCACGGCAGCCGAGCGCGTGGTACGTGGCCACGCCGAGTTGCTCGCAAATGCGCGTCAACCCCTCGCCAATGGGCGGGTGCAGCGTGTATTCGGTGCCGCTTTGCGGGTTGTACTTCGCGGCGAAGTCGTAGAAGCGTCCTGCCGGGCGCACCTCGACGAGGGGCCACGGCTCGCCATCACAGACGGTGACGCAAAGCTCGCGGCCGTGGATGAACGCCTCGACGAGCGCGCGGTTGCCGTAGCGCAACGCCTCGGCGGCGCCGGCCGCGGCCTGGACGGCGTTGTCGGCAATGCTTACGCCGAGCGAGGAGCCTTCGTAGGCGGGCTTGAGCACGACGGGATACCCGTGACGCTTGACGAAGTTCGCCACCACCGCCTCGGCACGCGGCTCGTCGAAGACGGCAAACGGCGCGGTAGGGATGCCGTGGGTCATGCAGACCGCCTTGCTCAGCTCCTTATCCATGGCCAAGCGTGAGGACATGGGGCCCGAGCCGGTATACGGCACGCACGCCTCATTGAGCGCAGCCTGAATGCGCCCGTCCTCACCGAAGGCGCCGTGCAATGCAAGGAACACCGCATCCGGCGCCGCCGCGAGTATGGGCTCTACGGACTCTTCCATCACGTCGACGGTGGTCACCGCGAAGCCTCGTGACTCGAGCGCCGCCGTCACGGCACGTCCGCTTGCCAGCGAAACGTCTCGCTCCGCCGACGGCCCGCCGCAGGCCACAACAATGTGGTGAAGTGGATTGTGCATGGTGGCTGGTGGCTGGTGGCTAGTGCTGGTGAATTGTTTGTTTTCCGCGGCATCATATGAGGTTGAATACGACGCACCGGCGAAGTTGGTGGGAGTGGCGGGCATTCCGTTACCAACCATTTCTGATGCCCGGTAGGAGGCCGTGAAGGAACGCCTCATTTGTAGCCCCGAATGGGCGGCCGAGGGTAACCCAGGGCGGCAGCCCTGGGTTTTCGGGCGGCGGCGCATGACCCACAACCCACATCACACAGCCCCTCTCACTTGCCGAACGGAGGGAACTCTGACGTTACTTGCGCCCCGTATAAACCCAGGACTGTCTCCCTGGGTTGCGGCATTCGTCCACCAACAACCCACGACACTTTCCTGCAGCGGCTGCTGACTAGGAGGTGAACAGGTCTACCTGGTCGAACTCTAGCCCCAGGTCGCCCTCTTCGTCGGCCCACCGGGGGGCGGAGCGTGTTTGGATGTATTGGCAGCCGTCTTCGAAGACAATGACGAGCTCGAAGCGGTGCGCGTCGGTAATCTCGGTGCGTCGGTAAAGGCGCAGCCCTTCCAGGCGCACGCCGCTGGGCGAGAGGTCGGCAATGCGGGCCCAGCCTTCGTCGACGACGCGGCCGGTCTGGTCGGACATCTTCACTCGAACCGGCTGGCGGTGCGCCGCGCGCGAATGCCGCCGCCGTTGCTCGGCGGGAATGTCCGCCACTGTGGCGGCAGGAGGCGGTGTACGGGTCGGCTCACTCATGGGCGTTCACTTTCCTTCGTTCCGGCTTATCCTTGCTGACGAGTTGATGAGTTGACGGAACTGCGTCGGCTTCCTTTTGCTAGGCAACGTGCTTGACCGAAGCCGCCTTCGACTTTTGCTCCGCCTTGACGAACTGGCTCTTCGACTGCATCCGTTTCGCGGTGACGTTGCTGACACGGTCGAAGTCTTCAATGAAGAGCTCGAGTGTCGTGAGCAGGTCGTCCACTTCGCTGCGACGCAATTCGATCGTTTCGCCCTGGTTGAGCTCCATCTCCCGGTTGAGCATGCCGACGAGTACCTTGATCGGCTGCAGCTTGCGGTGCACGAATTCGTCGAGGCTGATTCCTTTGCTGTCCATTCCTGCTCTCCTCTGCGCGAAAGACGTGGTCGAACCACGTGACATGGCTTGCCCGGGGCGCAGCGCCGGCGCACTGCGTTCCACTGCCGTCCATGTCGGCGCGTGAACGCACAGAGTTGAGGGGAATCTCGCAAGCCAAGAGCCGCAGCGGAGAAAACTCCCACCCCGTCGAACTCGATGAAAAACACGAGCGGGGATGCAAGGCCTTTGAGGCGAAGATCAACCCGCAAAGCATTGCTTCAAAGGGCGAACAAGAACCGCGAACAATCAACGGCTAACGGAACCGGGGCAAAACCGACCGAGCCAAGCCCCTGTGTTCAGGTTCGCCTGGGTGCAACCGACTTCGAAGCAAAATCATGTGAGAGGGGGGCGCTGACGTTGCCCGGTTGGCGTGTCGCGCACGGGCAGGCGGAGGCCCGCCCTGCGCACGCTAACCGCGGATCCTTGCCGTCCAACAAGACCCGGATGCAACCGGTTTGCCTTGGCGGGCTTGCGCCCGTTGCGCGCCACTTCTACGGAAGCAACACGCCACTCGGGCGGGCGCCCCCTGTCCGCCATGCGGCGCTACGCGAGGCCGTAGAGCGGCCGTAGTTTGCTGTTGAGGTGATTCATCAGCGGCTCGGCGCTAAGCTCCTTGCCGGTGACGACTCGGCAGAGATCGGCGGCGCGGTAGCGCTTGCCGTGGCTGTGGATCTTCTCGTTGAGCCACGTCTTCAGCGCCGAAAACTCGCCACGGGCGAATTGCTCCTCAAGGTCGGGAATCTCTTCCTTCGCCTTGTCGAAGAATTGTGCCGCGTAGAGATTGCCGAGCGTGTAGGTCGGGAAGTAGCCAATGGAGCCCATGGACCAGTGAATGTCTTGCAGGCATCCTTTGGCGTCGTTCGGCACGTCGACGTCGAGGTACTCCTTGTATTTCGCGTTCCAGTACTCCGGCACGTCCTTCACTTCCAGCTTGCCGTTCATCATGGCGCGCTCAATCTCGAAGCGGACCATGATGTGCATGTTGTACGTAGCTTCGTCCGCCTCGACGCGGATGAAGTCCGGCTTGACCACGTTGTTCGAGCCGTAAACCTCGTCGAAGCTCAGGTCCGCAACCGCCTCGCCGAAGAAATCTTTGAGCTTCGGATACAGCCACTGCCAGAAAGACTTCGAACGGCCGACCTGATTCTCCCACATGCGGCTTTGGCTCTCGTGGATGCCGAGGCTGACGGAGGCGCCGGCCGGGGTGCCAATGTGCTCCTCGGGCAGTCCCTGGTTGTAGATGCCGTGGCCGGCCTCATGCATGGTACTGCCGAGCGCGTCGCTGAGGTTGTCCTCGTGGAAGCGCGTCGTCATCCGCACGTCGTTGCAGTGGGTGCCCCCGCAGAAGGGATGCGTCGAGATGTCGAGGCGGCCGCGCTCGAAGTCGAAGCCGAACTGCTCGACGACGTAGCGCACGAACTTCTTTTGCTGCTCGAGCGGCAACTTGATTCGGTTGAACGAATCACTCGGCTGCGTCGACGAGCCCATCAATTCGGTAAGCAGCGCGACGAGCTTCTCGCGAAGCGGCTTAAAGGCCGTTTCCACCTCTTTGGCCGTGCAGCCCGGCTCGAAGCCGTCGGCGAGCGCGTCCCACGGCTCACCGTCGCTGGGCCAGCCGTAGCACTCCGCCTTGCGGCGGTTCAACTCGACAATCTTTTCGAGGTGCGGCTTGAAAATGCCGAACTCCCGCTGCTCGCGGGCACGCTTCCACTCAGCCTTGGCCATGCTCGAGGTCTGGCTGAGCTCGACGACGAGCTCACTCGGCAACTTCGTCGAGCGGTCGTAGTCCCGGCGAATCTCGCGCAGATTTACGGCCGGCACGCTGGTCGGCTCAGCGGTCAGCTCCGTGTCCGACTCGCACGCGTCGAGCCACTCGCCAATTCGCGGGTCGGTGCGCATGCCGTGCGCCATCTTAGCCAGTAGTGCGAGTTGCTGGCTGCGAAACGGCAGTCCCTTGGGGGGCATCATGGTTTCCTGATCCCACCCCAACAGCCCCGCGGTGGAGCCGAGCAGTTGCGCTTCCTTCACGTGGCTGATCAGTTGTTCGTACGCTTCGGCGGCGCGTCCATTGGTGGTTGGAGGTGTACCTGTCGTCGTGCTCATTGAATGCTCGCCTTCATTTCCTGGTCGGTTCGGGAAACTGACAAGAACTCTGTACCGCAGCCATGTCGTACGCCTACCCTACCGTTTCGGCGAGGCGCAGGGGAGGGGGCAGCCGTGTCCGGGTGCAGCCGCCCCTTGTTGGGCCCAAAACACAGTGTCGACCATACGTAGGGCGAACCACCGCGCCCGCCCTGTGCACACAAAACCAATCAGGAAACGTGGGCGAACAATCCGAACGTAGGGCCGGCCACCGCGCCCGCCTCGTGCGCGACCATCCATTGCATGGCGCTACGACACGACCGTCGGTGGATTATGACTTCTACTCGTCTTCGGTCTCCTGCTCGTCTTCGTTACCGTGGTCGCGGTGCTCTTCCTCTTCCGTGGGGAAAGGCACCGTCTCGACGTCGTAGGCGTGGTCACGCTGTGCGAGAATTCGCGTGCGCTCGATGCGAATCGGCTCGGTGGGAACCTGGTAGCCCGCGGGGCCTTCTTCGGCGAGGACTGCCAGTGCGAGGTGATTGAGCAGGTGCATACCCTCGACGACTTGGCCGAACGGCAGCAGGTTCTTTTCGTTGCGGGCACTGGAGCCGGCCAGCGTGATCATCACGTGGGCTCCGTGGGCGTGCTCGGCGCTTGTGCCGGCTAGCATGGCGACGCGACCTTGGCCAGGGGCCAGCTCGTCGGCCATCTCCGTCGGTGCCGGCGCGTCGAACGCAAGGGCGTCGTGGAACTCGAGCGGCAATTCGTAGCCAGGGTGGTGCTCGCCCAACTCGTCGGCGATGCCGTCGCGGGTCGTCGCGTCCCCGAAGATCATGGCGTCGTCGAGTTCGAGGTGGTGCACGAGCAATCCCTCGTAGTAACCCTCCTCGACGAGACGCAGGAAGTTCGCGACCGCGTTCGGCGCCAGGTCCTCGAAGAGCTCCACGGTGATCACTGCATCCTCGAACCGCTCGGACTCGTCACGCAGCCAAAGCGCGACGCGCGGATTCTCGTCCGCCGCGACCACCTCGGGCGCTGCGTCCCAATCCATGGCGGCGGGTTGGGTTTGCGGCGTCCGCTCGTCGTCGGCCTCTTCCCCTTCCT
>SKZP01000054.1 GCA_007127275.1 Planctomycetota bacterium | reverse complement strand
TCCTCGAAGAGTTCGTAGAACTCGCGGTCTTCGGCGGCAAGCTCCCCCTTGCGCCCGAGCAGTTCGTAGAAGCGGACCGGCTGTGCACGGCCGGTGACGCGTACAAGTCCCAGGCAACGGGCCTCGACGGCGTCCTGTGCCTCGTCTCGCGTCGCTTCGCTGATCAACACACTCGTGCCGAACTCCTTGTTCAGCGGCTCCAAGCGTGCCGCGAGATTCACCGCGTCTCCCATGATGGTGTAGTTCTTCTTGAGCTCGGAGCCCATGTTGCCGTGTACCACCTCGCCGGTGTTCAGCCCGACACGCACCCCCAGCGGCGGCCACTCGCGTTTTCCCCACGTCGCATTCAACGCCTCGAGGCGCTCCCGCTGTTCGAGTGCGGCCAAGCACGCCTTGCTCGCATGGCCCGGCACGTCCACCGGCGCGTTCCAGAACGCCATAATGGCGTCGCCAATGTACTTGTCGACAGTCCCGTCGTGGCGAAGAATGATGCCGCTCATCTCGCCGAGATACTCGTTGATCAGCGTGACCAATTCCTCCGGGGCGAGCCGTTCCGAGATCGCCGAGAAGCCCGCGATGTCGGAGAAGTAGACCGTCACCGGCCGACGCTCCCCGCCGAGCTTGACCTTTTCCGGGTCGGACATCAGCAACTCGACGAAGCGGCGGTCCATGTAACTCTTGAAGAGATCTTCGACGACCCGCCGTTCCTCGTCGATGGTGAGCACTTTCGTAACGGTGACGGCGCCGTAGGCGAGCACAATGCCGAGCAGCGGAAACACCGTTGGCAAAAAGACCCAGTCGGTGACGAACACGTTCTGTACGTACATGAAGTAGCCCCACGCCCCGAGCAACAGCAGTGCGGCTCCGGGCAGCGGCTTGAACAGCATGGCGAGGAAGCCGGCAATCAAGGTCGCCAGCGCCGTGATGAGAAGCACGCTTGTGTCGCTTGCGCGGGTGAGTCCTCGTTGCACGAGCGGACTCGAGCGAGGGTGCATGAAGTCAATCAGGTTTTGCAGCGCCGTGGCGTGAATCTCCACCCCGTACATGCGGCTCATCTCGCCGGTGGCGACCGGGACTCGGTAGAGGTCGTGCGAGCTCAAGGTCCAGGGGCCGATCAAAATGTGTTTGCCGGCAAGCCTGCGGCGCAGCGCCTCTTCCTCGGGATCCGGCGGCAGGGGAAACTCGCGGATTCGCTCGAGTTGGCGCTCGAGCAGCGCAAGGTACTCCAGGTGCCGTAGCGTATCCTCGAATACGAGTTGCGCTTTCCGCGGAAGGTTCGTCGCTTCGAGCAATGCGGCAAGCGTCTCTCGCTTCGCGTCGAGCGCTTCGCTTGCACGGCTGCCGGTCAGCGCTGCTTCGGGCTCTTCAAGCGTTGGCCGCTCCTGCGTCGCCTCACTGTCGACGACCTCGAGCGCTGTCTCGAACTCGGGTCGCTGCGCCTCGAGCACGGCAAGAACCTCCTCGCGCTCCGTTTGCAACTCGGCGCGCAACGTCTCCTCGACGGCGAGGTGCGCATCCTCGGCAAAAGCCTGCGCGTCGTCGAACAAAAACGCCAGGTTGTCGAGCGCCACCATTTCGTTTTGGCTCAGCTCTCGGGCGTGCAGCGCGTCAATGCGCTCGAGCCACGGCGTCAACTCGAGCACGTCCTCAAGACTCGGCTTTCGCTCGAAGCGCTCGCCGACGACCGCCCAGGCGTCGTCGAATTCCTCCCCGTCAAGAATGCGTGCGACGTCGTCCATGGCATTCGCCACCAGCGCCCGCACTCGTGCCAGCGGATACGCTCGGTACACCTCCCAGTACGGCACGTGCACAAACGCCTCGCCGGGCTCCGCGTAAAAATTGAGCATTCGCGGCTGTGGCGTGCGTGAGGTAAGGTACGGCGCCCGGTGCGGGTGTGTGTCGACGGTGTGACGCCTCGTCCGGTGCCAGGCCTCGTATTGGTCGTCGAGGGTGGCGCCCGGGTCTTCCGGCAAGAAGTCCTGCCCCAGCAGGTACGCCGCCTTGGCGAGCGAGAAATGGTCGTGTTGCCGGTAGACATAGTCGCGGATCATGTCTCCCTCGACATGATAGAGGTTTAAGTACCCCGGCTCCGCATACTCGAGCAACTCCGGCAGCGGCTGCACCGTCGCTTCGCGCCCCTCGGCGTCGAGTTCCGTCGCCAATGCCACTCGCGTCGGCGGCGTGCGCCCCTCGGAAAGCTCGGCGAGCGCCTCGGCCAGGGGCGTCACGCCCTCCGGGCCGACAATCTTGCGCCGTCGCTCACTCAACAAGCGGTCGTAGACAATCACGCGCGCGCCGAAGTCGGCGAGCGTGCGCAGCACACGGGCATCCTCTTGCGGCGTGAACGGATATCCGTCGAGCAAGCGGTAGCTCTGGTCGTCGAGTTGCACAATGGCCACGTCCCACAGGTCCGCCCAGGCGGGGTCGTCGCGACTCGCCGCCGGCTCCTCACCGCGCTGGCGCGCCTCGGTCAGCCGGTGCGGCGGCAGGCGTACTCCGTGGGCGTAGCCGTGGAGGCGCCCCGCCTGCAAGCGGTCCTCGACCCAGCGCGACGCGTCATGCAACGCCCCCACCTGCGTCGCCGCCACCGCGACGCCCACGGCAACGAGCGACATCACTAGGACCCAGACGCGAAACTTGCGCTCGAAGACGGATCTCAGCCAACGCCTGCCACGCCGAGTCGCAGGGCCGGGCGCAGTCTTTCCCTGCCTGTCACTGCGCGGCGAGTGCTTGGAAGCCACGTGGTCCGTCGTTGTCATAAGTTGGAGAGGTGGTGTGCGTGCTCACGAGACAGGAAAGCCGAAGGGCCCTTATTGTGCCGACACCGTCGGGCACTGTCACCGCCCCAGTGTACGTGTCGGGTGCTTCCGACACTTGCTGCGAAACTAATTGGTGAAGCTCCGCGCCGCTCAACGTTCTCGGGGAACCGGCGTCGCTCTCGGAGTGCCGGCGTTGCGGTCGTGGGCAAGGTTGCGTTTCCGTAGCCTCTGCGTACGGACCGTAGAGTCCGAAAACAGAACCTTCGGCCGGGTGGCCGTGTCGAGCGCTCGGCGTGGCCTCGCAGCCAAACGTGCTCCCTGACCGAGGACGCGCACGTTGCCCGCGGTTGTTTTTCGCCCGTTCCCTCACGGCCTACGCCCCGCGCTGCTTGCAAGATATACTGCGCACGGCGTCCCTTTGTGCGTTAAGGTGGCGTGGACGTACGGCACTCATTCGGTCGGGCGAACAGGAAGTCGTGATGTCGCAACACTCATCCGAGGCTCCCGGCAACGAGCGGGCAGCAAACGAACACCCAGTACCCGAAGTGCCCGCAAGCACCGCCACGGCGGACGCCACCCCGTTTCGGGACGCCGGCGGCACTCTCGGCTCGCCGCTTGCCAAGCCCCCGTGGTGGCGCTCGCTTGGGCATCAGTTGGGGCCGTCGCTGTTCGTGCTGGTGGTGTTCGGGCTGATTGTCATGTTTAGCCCGGGGCTGCGCCAGCAAGTGCTCGGCTCGACCGCGGAGGCGCCCGAGGTACTCGGCGAGGCGGTGCAGTTGTTGGACCAGAACTTCTTTCGCGCCGACCTCGACAACGAGGAGATGTTTCGCGATGCCATCCGCGGCATGGTCGACTCGCTCGGCGACCCGCACACCTCCTACATGGGGCCGCGCCGCTACGCCGAGTTCACCCGCGACACGCGAGGGCGCTTTCCGGGGCTTGGGATTCAGCTCGTGCTTGACGACGACGACCTTCCCATGGTGTTCACGCCGTTTCCGGATACGCCCGCCTACCGCGCGGGGTTGCGCCCGGGAGACCGCATTTTGCGGGTCGACGGCAACGAGACGCGGGGAGAGCCGTTCAGCGAGGTGGTCGTGGATCAGTGGCTGCGCGGCGAAGCGGGCACGGCGGTAACGCTCGACATCCGCGACCGCAACGGCCGCGAACGGGCCGTCGAGGTGGAACGGGGCCACGTGCGCGTTCCCTCCGTCGCCGTCTCCCGCATGCTCGACGAGCATGACGCGGTGGGCCACGGCATGGGCTACCTGCGCATTGACCAGTTTCAAAGCGGCACAACCGAGGATGTCGCCGCGCGGATTGAGCGCATGAAGGCCGACGGGCTGGAGGTTCTCGTTTTGGATATGCGCGGCAACCGCGGCGGCCTCTTGCGTGAGGCGCAGCATCTGGCGGGGCTGTTCTTGCCGCTCCAGTCGCTCGTCGCCTTCACCCGCGGCCGCAACCCGGAGATGCAGCGAGCGTATACCGCCGAGGGCGAAAACGCGGGGCGCTTTCTTGACCTCGGCCTGTTCGTGCTGATTGACCGCGACACGGCAAGCGCTTCTGAAATTGTCGCCGGAGCGCTGCAGGATCATCAGCGGGCGCTTGTGATCGGCGAGCACAGCCACGGCAAGGGAACGGTGCAAAACGTGTACGAACTTGGCGACGGCGGCGAAAGGCACGGCGCCATTCGCATCACCACGGCGCGCTACTTCACCCCCTCGGGGCGAGTGATTCAACGCGCCGACCCGTACCGCGTCTGCCCCACCAGCGGCAACCGCTACCCGGCCACCGAGGAGTTTCAGTTTTCGCCGGTAACCGGAGAGCCGCTCGAGGACGACCCGGCGACGCACGGCGAGGGCTACCGCGGGGGGATTCTGCCGGACGTGTCGTTGCCGCTGACCGACGAGGAGTACGGCCACCACCGCCAGGTGCGCCGCCACGAAGCGGTATACGGCGGCGAAGCGGAGTGGGTCGGCGCCGCCAAGGAGTACCGTGACAAACCGTTCAACGACCGCCATCTAGAAGCGGCCATAACGCTCGCAAACGGCGCCAGCGTCGCGCAAGCAGTTGCCGAGTCGACGGTCGAAGCGGGCGAGAGCGACGAAGACTGAGCGTTGCCGTGGAGAATTCAAGAGGCCCTGCCTGGTTGGTCGCTCTTCTTCCGAGTTCGTCCACCGCCTTTAGGAGCTGTCAGAAAGGTACTTCCGAAGTTGAGCACCTGTGCTCGGCTCTGCTTCGTTGTCGTTGGTTTCGCTGCACGACGTGGCTCGTCACGTTTGCGCTGCTCACCGTCCTTCGACTGGCATGCCTTCGCTCGTGACGCTCAACGTTCGGAAGTAGTTTCCTGTTAGCTCCTTAGCTCATTGCCTTCATGGCGACGTCGAGGTCGGCGATCAAATCTTCGCCGTCTTCAATGCCGACGGAGAGACGGATGAAGCCGTCGGTGATCCCCAATTCCCTGCGACGCTCCGCGGGAATGGCCGCGTGCGTCATGATGGCGGGGTGCTCAATCAACGACTCGACGCCGCCGAGACTCTCGGCAAGGCTGAACAACGTCGTGGCCTGTAGGAACGCTTTGGTTTCTTCAAGGTCGGCTTTGAGCCAGACGCTGACCATGCCGCCGAAACCGCGCATCTGCTTGCGGGCGAGCTCGTGCTGCGGATGGCTCTCAAGGCCGGGGTAGGCGACGCGTTCGACCTTCGGATGCTTTTCGAGCCACGTTGCAATGCGCAGCGCGTTTTCCGCGTGGCGTTCCATGCGCACGCCGAGCGTTTTGATGCCACGCATGCACATGAAACTGTCGAAGGGGCCGGCAACGCCGCCGACGGAGTTTTGCAGGTAATACAAGCGTTCGGCCAACTCGTCGTCGTCGGTGACCACCACGCCGCCGACAATGTCGGAGTGGCCGTTCAGGTATTTCGTCGCGGAGTGCATGACGACGTCAAAGCCGAGCGCGAGCGGATTCTGAAAGTACGGGCTCATAAAGGTGTTGTCGCAGACCGTGCGAATCCCCTTGGCGCGCGCGACCTCGGCAATCTGTGCGAGGTCGAACAGCTTGAGCATGGGGTTCGTCGGCGTCTCCACCCAAATCAGCGCGGTTTCGTCGGTGATTGCCGTTTCGAGCGCATGCGGTTCGTTGAAGTCGACGAAGCTGAAGCGCAAGCCGGCGGAGCGCGTCAGCACGTTCTCAAAGAGCCGGTACGTGCCGCCGTAGACGTCGTCGGCACAGACCACGTGTGCGCCGGTGTCGAGCAGGTGCAGCAACGTATCCGTGGCGGCCATCCCGGAGGCGAAGGCGAAGCCGAAGCGCGCCCCTTCAAGGTCGGCAACGCAACGCTCATACGCCTCGCGAGTCGGGTTGCCCGTTCGGCCGTACTCAAAGCCTTTGTGCTGCCCGGGCGCTTTCTGCACGAAGGTGCTCGACAGGTACACCGGCGTCATAATGGCTCCGGTGCTCGGGTCGGGCCGCTGGCCGGAATGGATGGCGCGCGTGTTGAAGCGGTAGTCGCTGCTGCTCATGGAAGTGAGTCGCTGGTGGCTGGTGGCTGGTGGCT
>SKZP01000277.1 GCA_007127275.1 Planctomycetota bacterium | reverse complement strand
TGTAGGCGCGGGCCAGCAACAGCAGCGCCTCGGGACGCACCGGGGAGTCGCCGTATTCGTCGCGCACGCGGCGCAACACCTCGACCACCTCGGCGAGCACCTCCTCGTCCGGCTCTCGCGCCTCGCCGTCGGCCCGTTCGAGCCCCCAGCGAGCTCGCGCAAGCAGTGCGCGCGGCGCCACACGGCTGTTGGGAAAGCGGCGTGCCACCGACATCGCCGCAGTGGCATTTTGCCGCGCGACGGCTTCTTCATACGCCTCCTCGGCGCGGCGCTCAATCTCCGAATATGCCGCGCGCCCGGCGACACCAATCAACTCGTCAATGCGCTCCCGTGCCACCTCGGCAAGCCGACTCTCCTCGAGGCGCTCGCGACCGTAGCGCTCCAGAGCCCGCTGCCACAACTCAATGGCGTGACGGTGCCGGCCGAGCGACTCGGCAAGCCGGGCCCCCTCGACGAGGGCGAACTGCTCGACGCTGACGCGGCCATGCTCCGGAAAGTCGTGACGGAAGCTGCCGTATTCGTCGCGCAACTCCTCGAGCACCGCAAGGGCAGTGTCGTTGTCGTGCTGTCGCGTATGCCGCAGGCGCATCAGCAGAATGGAGATGCCGTCCTCGGGACTTCGCACGTGCCGTTGCGCGTTTTCGAGCGCCTCCCGTTGGCCGGCGCGGTCGCCGGTATCCCGAGCCCGCTCATACGTCTCCATCCACAGGGAGAGGAGCCCGCGGTGTGCCTGCCGGGTCGCTTGGCGCGCTTCGACGGTAACGAGGCTCTCGGTGAGCGAAAGCACCTCTTCGTAGTACTCAATGGCCATCTCGCGGCCTTGCCCGTCGCCGCGTTGCCGAGCAATGTCGGCAATGCGTAGCTTGATCCGAGGGTCGTTCGGGCGGGCTCGTTCGCGTCGTTGCAGGTCGGCGAGCAGAGACTCCCAGTCGTAGGCGACGCCGAACTGCCGGTCGTTCACGGCGACGAGCACCCCGTTCGAGAGTGCGAGGTTGCCGCCGACCAGGCCGAGGCCCCGGCGTACCGTGGCTCGGTGGCGGCGCCGTTCGACGTCGAAACGGACAATGTTGTGATTCGTGGTCGCCGCGTAGACCACGCCGTCGACGAGAATGGGCCGCCCGGACACGTTCGTGTGAAAGGAGCGGGTCAGATCGAAGTGCTCAATCCGCGGACGGTCGAGATGCGTCCGGAACAGGTAGCGCTCGCCGACCCAATACAGGTAGTCGCCATGCACGCCGAGCAGATACCGCGCCTCGTCACGCGGGGTACGCGGCCGCCACGGCAGCTTCCACAGCTCCTCGCCTGTTTCCGCATCCAGGGCATACAACCAGTTCGAATCCATGGGGGCGACGTAGACTCGACCGTCGTGTACCACCGGCGGCATATTGAACCAGGTGAGGTCGCGGTAGTGGTTGTTGAGTTCGACCGGGGGCACAAACGACATGCGGTCATACGGGAACGACCAAAGTTGTTCGCCGGTCAGCGCATCCAACGCGGCGACGGTGCCAATGTTCGTTGAGACGAAGAGTCGGTGCGACTGATACGCAAGCGCGGAGGGGACCGGCTCGCGTGTCGGCCGGCCGAAGAGGTTGGTCTCCTGCAGGCCGCTGCCAATCTTTGTTTCCCACAGCACCTCGGGCTTGGGCGGCTCGTCGTCATTTCCGTCCCCGCCGTCGGTACGGTCGGGGGCGTCGCGGTCAAAGGCGACGACGAACACGTGCGCGTTCTGGTCGAGCACCTTTGCCGCGGAGGCGTAGACACGTTGCCCGAGCACGAGCGGAGCGGTGGTGTAGGAGAGCGTTTCGTGAATGGGCGCTTCGCGGTCGTCCCAGCTTGCCCCCACTTGCCAGCGGATTTCGCCGCTGTGCGCGTCGAAGCTGTATAAACGGCGCCGCGGGGCGAAGCTGATGATGCAGGTGCCCCAGATGCGGTTTTGATGGCGGTTGGCGCCGACGCCGTCCGGGTCGTGCAAGGCGTACTGCATCGGCGTCTCCAGGGGCACGTAGACCTCGTCGCCGGCAATGGTCGCCGTGTCAATACTCGCGGGGTCGCGGTTGCGCCGCTCGTCGAGCCAAAACTCGCCGTCGCGGCTGCGCATCCGCCTGTTGTCGGGGCTGTCAATGGGCACTTCGTAGCTCCACAGGCGGCGGTCGTCGAAGAGGTTGTAGACGAGGACGCCAGTGCGGTTGGGTACGACGAGCAGCGACTCGTTCGCGGCGGGAAAGCGCCGTGGCAAGTCGAAGCTGTCGTAGCCCAGCGAGTAGTGCTCGGTTGGCCCGGACCGTGTCGGGTCGGCGAAGCGCTGGCGCCACTTCAACTCCTCCGCCTCGACGGTGCCGACGCCGTAGTGTCCGCCACGCGCCTCACTTGCCTGGCTCGGCCAACTCAGTGCCTCGGTACTGCCGCTGGCGTACTCCTCGGCGCGTGCCACCTGCTCCGCAACGATCTCCCCCAGCGGCTGCGTCGTCCGCCCCGTGGCGACGCGCACCTCGGGGAAGCGTGTCGCGGCAAGGCGTCGCATCTCCGTCGCTTCGTAGACCCGGCCCTGCAAGCCGTAAGCGTAGGCGGCCAAGGCGACGAGCATCCCCCCCTGCGGCTTCTCGAGGTCGTCGCGCTCCAACAGTCGGCGGGCCAACGCCGCGGCGCGGTCCACCTCGCCCGCTTCCCAAAAGATTCGTGCGGCGTCCATTCCCGCCGGGAGTGCGGCGGTAGAGAACGGGTAGGTCAGCACCACTTCGGCCAAACGCTCCGCGTCACCGGTGGCCCGCGCCCGACGCACTGCGTGGTCGGCATCCGAGTCGACATGGTCGCGGTACACCTGCCGGGCGAGCTCTCCCTGCTCCAACAACGTGCGCCGCACCGTGGGGCTGACACCGAAGAAGCGTTCTTCCTCACTGTCCCAAAGGACGGCGTCACGCAACTCCCGGTCGTTCAAAATGCGCTGCAGCAGCCGTGCGCCTTCGCGCAATGCCTCGCGTCGACTCCGCTCGAGCCGTCGCCGGTCGGATGCGTTGAGGTCGGGTCGCTCCAGGCGCTCGTCGGCAATCTGGGCTTCGTCGTAGGCGCGCATGGCCCGGTCGAACAGGTCGCGGGCAATGGGGTGCTCATACGAGCCGCCGCGGGCCTGCTTCGCCGCTGCCTTCGCCACCGGCGCCGGCCCCTTCGGGGCAGCGAGCGCCGCCGGCCACGCATGCAGCGCCAGCAGGGGCAAAAGCGCGCAACCCACGAGTGCCGCGGTGCGCAGGGGGCCGAGGGCGTGGGCTCGTGACGGGAGATGTTGCTCGAAGCGCATGATTCAGAGATGTTCTCGCGGAACGCGTTTGAGAAACGACCGGCGCACACTGCAGACTGGCGGCCGCCGTGCCCGTGCTAGCAGAATAACGACGTGCAGCCGGCATTTGTTTGCACGCGCCAGATGCACCAGTGGCATCTTACCACACCGCCCGCCGCCGGACGACCGGCGTCACTGCTTCCCGCGCATCTGCAATTTGGGGAAACCTCGCACCCAAGCCCACGGGCGTCGCCGCGTCGCCCGACTGCTGGTACGGTTTCGGTTCGAGGCGAGCGCAAGGGGCAAGCCCTGCGAGGCAAAGCACGGAGCCACGCGGGTTCGCCTTGCAGGGCTTGCGCCTTGCGCTCGCCCTACTTCGTCAAACCTTAACGGCGTCGCGGGCTTCGCCCGTCGCACTCGTTTCCCGCCGCGCGGGTCGCACGGATCTCGTGCGCCGCCGGTCGCGCCCGGTTCGCGCCCCGGCCCACGGGCGAAGGTGGTGGGCGTCGCGGCGACGTTCCCCGCACGGATCGGCGGGTGTATCATTTCGACAGGGCGCTCGAACGGGTCGTCGAGGCCGAATGCAGGAGTCGTCAGCGACCCTGATGTTGCGTCAGGGCGCAATCTTCGAGTTGTGCTACGGCGTTCGACTCTTCGCTGCTCGACTTCCTGCGCGTTTCGCTCGCTACGCGCAAGCCGAAGATTGCGCCCAGATACAACACTAGCCCCCGCGGAGCCGCATGATGAGCGAGGCGCAGCCACCCCCGCCGCCGAAAGGGCACAGCGACCGTCACGCCCGCACCCGCCGCTACTTCGGGGAGCGCGCGCTGGAAACGCTCGCCGTTTCCCGAGTGCTGGTCGTCGGTGCGGGCGCCGTCGGCAACGAGATTGTCAAGCATCTCGGCATGGTCGGCCTCGGCGCGATTGCACTTGTGGATCCGGATGTCGTCGTCGAGTCGAACCTGAACCGTTGTGTCCTTTTTCGTCCCGAGCACGCCCGCGCGAAAACCCCGAAGCCCGCCGCGATCGCCGAGACCGCCGGGCAATTGGGCTGGCCAACGCGGGTCGAGACGTATGCTCGGCCGATCGAGGAGGTTCCGCACGAGGCGTGGCGCGAGATCGACCTGACCATCTGCGGTGTCGACGACGACCATGCGCGCCACTACCTGAACATGCACCTGCTCGGCTTCGCCCACGAGACCGGCTACAGCCGCTTCCTGATCGAAGGGGCGATGGGGGCGGACTTCACGCAAATGCGTACCTGCGAGCTCCCCGGCACCGCCTGCCTCGTCTGCAACTGGACGCCCGAATACCTCGCCGGGGTGATGGAGCGACGTCGGCAGCAAACCTGCCTCGAGTTCTTCGTCGAAGCCCGCGCCGCGTTTCCGAGCATTTCCACGCAAACGAGTTGGGTAGCCGCCCAAATGGCGAGCGAAGCGATCAAACTGCTCGTCGGCCTTCCCACCTACCGCTCCACCGGCACGTGGCCCGCGGGCGACGACAACCGCCTCCGCCCGCATCTGGGTGTCGTCCTACGAAGCGAAACGCCGCAGCACGACGTCCAGCGCGCCACCGCGATGCGCAACCCCCGCTGCGTCGAGCCCTTCTGCCGCGAACCGTTGTCCACGCATTAAGACCGCGCGCGGCACGGACTCTCGCCCCGGCTGCCCTCGGATGCCGCTTCGGGGCCACAGATGGAACGACGCCTGCACGGTGGCTCTGTGGGGCGCAGGAACTGGCGCCTTTGATCGCCGCGCTGTGGGTCAGGCCTCGTCGGGCGACTCGAGTGGCTCGGGCGGCTCGGGCGAAGAGGGGGGCTCCAGGGCGGTAATGCGCGAGCGCAGATGGCCGCGGTGCAGTCGCGTGTGAATCTCTTCGCCGACTTGCGCGTCGCTTGCGTCGAGGAGCGCTTGCCCCTCCGAGGAGAGCGTAACCGAGTAGCCGCGTGCGAGGACCTTAAGTGGCGAGTAGGCCTCGAGGGCTTGCGCGGCCGCGGCGAGTTGGTCGCGACGTTGTTGCACGTACAGGCGCATGGCGCGATGCAGGCGTCGCTCGTTGTTTCCGAGTCGCTCGCGCAGCCGTGGCAGCAGCGCTCGCGCCGGGTCGAGGTGCAACAACGCCTCGCGGGCCCGGTCGAGTCGGTTCTGCGTCGCGCCGAGCCGCTGGGAGAGGGCGGCATGGAAGCGCTGGTCGAGCACGTCGAGCCGGTGGCGCACGCCACGCAGCCGCCCGTGCGGCGAGCTGCGCTCGAGCCGGCTTTGCGCCTCGCGCACCGTGGCTTGTGCGGCATGGAGCCGGTGGCGGATGACCGCCTGCAGACGCCGCTGCGCGAGGCGGACGCGCCGTTCGAGTTCGCCACGCTCCGGTACGACGAGACGCGCGCCGTCGGTCGGCGTGGTGCCACGGCGGTCGGCGACAAGGTCGGCAATGGTCGTGTCGACTTCGTGCCCGACCGCCGAGACCGTTGGGATGCGGGAGGCGGCAATGGCCCGCGCCACCGACTCGTCGTTGAAGGCGACGAGGTCCTCGTAGGAGCCGCCGCCGCGGGTAATCAGCAGTACGTCGACAACGCCCCCGCGGGCAACGTAGCGGTTCATCTTGCGAATGGCGTCGACAAGTTCCGCCACGGCCCCCTCGCCTTGAACGCGTGCGTCGGCAAGCAGTAACGGCATCCCCGGGAAACGAGCCCGCAGGGTTTGCATGACGTCGCGCAGCGCCGCCCCGTGCCGGGAGGTGATGACGCCGACGCGGCGAGGAAGAAACGGCAGCGGCCGCTTGCGCTCCTCCGCAAAAAGTCCCTCGGTGGCGAGCCGCTCCTTGAGTTGCTCGTAGGCGAGCTGCAGCGCGCCAATTCCCTGCGGCTGCATGTGGGTCACATAAAGCTGCACCTGGCCGTGCGGCTCGTACATGCTCAAGCGACCGCGCACGAGCACGTCGAGGCCGTCTTTGACTTCGAAGCGCAGCCGTGCCGCGTCGCTCGCCCACATGACGCACTTTAGGCGCGCCGCGTCGTCCTTGAGCGTGAAGAACCGGTGGCTGCGCGCCGAGAGGCCGGCGACTTCGCCGACGACCCACACGTCGCCGAAGCTGCGTTCGACACTCCGCCGCAGGCGCCCGGTCAACTGGGAGACGGTCAGCAACTCCGAGTCGGCGTCGGGGCCTTCAGCGCCGGAGCCGCGGCTTCGTCGTTGCGGCGCCGGATGTAAGCGAGCCCGTGACGGGGCAAGCGGCTCGGGCGGCTCGAGCGCAGGTGTGGCGGTGCTGTCGAACTCGAGGTTGACCGAGGTGCTGCGCGGCGGCGCATTCTCCCTCCGCTCGCCGGCGGACTCGCCGGTATCCTCCTCGTCCCCCGGTGCGTGCGTCTCTTTGTCGTCCGCCTCGTCGGCGTCGACGCTCAGATGCACGTGCAGATTGCGGGCCAAGTCCCGCGTGCGCCCCTTTCGCGGAGGTGACGCGGCGGAGTCGGAGTCGTGCGCGGCAAAGAGATCCTTTTGTTTTCGTCCCTTTTCGCGCTTGTCTTGCCGGTCGTTCGAGTCGTCGGTACTCATTGCGGGTGCGCCGCTCGCAGCAAGGTCGCGGCCTTCGTGTCCTCAGGTGCGCCGCAACTCACCGTGGGTCGCGACCGCACCATGAAACCACGGTTTCTCTCGCAATCCCAGCCCACCCCCCAACGACGGGGTATACAAGTTTTGCTGCGTCGCAGCCTTCTAGCCAAGGGTCGGACGTTCCGCGGGCAGCAGTTGGAATGAATGTCGTCACGCGTTCACTTCGTGATCTCGCGCGTCCTTCGGGTGGAGTGATACCTTGCCTGCGGACACGGTTTCGTTTGCGCCACGTAAGACAGTAGGTCGCGCCTTGATGAAGGGTCAACCACAGGAGATTCGCCTACGAGTGCCGGGGATTGCGCCTCGGTTCGTGCCGGCCGCGAAGGAGGCCAGTGGAACGGGGCTGCGGCGCGGGCTTGTGGTGGTGGATAAGCCTGCCGGGATGACCTCGCACGACGTGGTGGAGAGGGGGCGCCGTTGCGTGCGTCACAAACGTGTCGGTCATGCCGGTACGTTGGATCCCGAGGTGACCGGCGTGTTGCCTCTCGGCCTCGGACAGGCGACGCGAGTGTTGCATGTGCTGTTGCGGGCGGGCAAGACCTACGACGCACGTATGTGGCTTCACGGGGATGTTCCCGGCGAGTCGGTGCGCGAGGTACTGGCGGCGCAAGTCGGCAGGATTACGCAGCGCCCGCCGGTGCGCTCGCGCGTGAAGCGCGTCGAACGCACGCGGCAGATTTACGAGCTCGAGGTTGCCGAGGTTGCCGGTCGCGACGTCCGCTTTTCCGTGCACTGCGAGGCGGGAACGTATATCCGCAAGCTTTGCCACGACGTCGGCGAGCAACTGGGCTGCGGCGCGCACATGGCCTGGTTGCGGCGCACCGAGGCGGGCGGCTTTACGCTCGAGGACGCGGTGAACCTCAGCGCACTCGAAGCGGCGTGCGCCCGCTGGCATGACGCCCTCGACGACAAGGAACTCAAGCCCGCGCTGTATCCGCTGGAAGCGGCGCTCGACTCGGCGAGGATGCCACGGATCTGGCTGGACGAGGGGGCCGTGGCCCACATTGCAAGCGGATCCCCGTTGTACGTGCCAGGCGTGCTCGCCTACACCGCGGATGTCACTCGCGACGCCGAGGTGGCGGTGCAGACGCTTTCCGGTCAACTCGTCGCCTTGGGCAGGGCCGGGCTCGACGCCGCGGAGTTCGAGCAGGCGACACGCGGCGTTGCCGTGCGAACCAAGCGCGTGTTGTGGCCACTGCCGACAGTCGAAGAGGACGCATCCATGAGTGAGTAGCAAAGATGCGAGCGTGGAAGCGGCGCTCACACACCCGCGTCGTGGCGTCGCATGCACGTGCGGCGCAGGTGACGGATGCACCCGCACCTGTCGTCCCCCGCAGATTGAGGCGGGCCACTGCGCCCGCCCCGTGTGCAACGAACCGGTCGGGATTGGGTCCGTCCTTCCCGGACGCTTGATAAATGTGCGCCGTCGCAATTCGCTTCATGAATGCGCCCGTCGCAATCCGTCGGCGGGACGAATTGGGCGGGCGCGGAGGCCCGCCCGAGGTAGGTGGATCCGTCCATTCTTTGCTTCTGCAGTCAAGCCGGCTGTACGGCTGCACCTGGCGACGGGGTTGTAGTTGGCACGGCGTGCAGCGGAACGTACCATCGACCGAGCACCTTGGTTTCGTGTCCCGTTCCTCGGCCCTCGTCGCCGCTCGAGACGCCAGTCGGTTAGGTGGGTTCGCTTACGACCCCGCGACGAAACAGGAGAAGCCCATGGAACGTTCCGGTGTGATTTCGCTGCACGGCAAATCACTTACGCTCGTCGGCCCCGAGCTCAAGGAAGGGGACAAGGCGCCCGAGTTCGAGCTGCGGAATTCAAAGCTCTCCAAGGTGACGCTCGCCGAGACGAGCGGAAAGACGCGACTGTTCATTGTCGTGCCGTCGCTCGACACGGCCGTGTGCGACACGGAGGTGCGCACGTTCAACGAGAAGATTGCCGGGCTCGGCGGTGGAATTGCCACCTTCGTGGTCAGCCGAGACACGGCGTTTGCGCAGCAGCGGTTCTGCGGCGCCGCCAACGTCGGCAACATGACGGCGCTCTCCGACCACATTGACGGCAACTTCGGCAAAGCCTGGGGCCTCTACATCAAGGAAAACGGCCTGGATGCGCGCGCCATTGTCGTGCTCGACAGTGAGGACACGGTGCGCTACGTCGAGCTCGTCCCGGCGCTGGAGCAAGAGCCGGACTACGACGCCGCGCTCAACGTCGTGCGCGAAGTCGCCGGGGCCTTGAGCAACTGACGCGAGCCTCTCGTTGCGCAACGTAATCCGTGGCAGTTCCTTGGCGCGCACGCTCGGCGCTCGGCCCCCTTGCCTACTTTTGTTGCGGATGCGCCCACGACAAGGAAGGACGAACGAACGCACCGCAGCAACGTCGCCGTCACTACGTCACTAGCGCGGACACTTTTCACGGAACGGAACACCAAGGAGGATTTGGATGACAACACCGAACCACGAGTCGAATCCCGCGGCGAAACAATGTTCCACGTCCTTCGCTGGCGGCGCCGGCGGTGCGTGTTCGCTGCTGCGTGGACCCGTGCTGGTCCTGTTTCTCGTCGTCGCTGCCGCGGTGGTGTTGCTGAGCATGTGGAGCGAGGCGAGGCAACGTGCCGCGCAGGAGGCCGAGAAGCGCCGGCAAGCGGAGACGGCGCTCGAGGATGCCCAGCGTCACCACGCGGCCGACCGAAACGAGCAATTGCGCCTACGCGCCATCAAGGACGACCGTACCGCCGAACTACGCGAAGCAATGCAGGCGTTGAACGACGCGGAGCAAGCTTCCGAGTCGGTGCGCGAGCACCGGCGGACTCAGGAAGCGAAGCGCAAACAGGCGGAGGAGGCTTTAAAGGCGGCAGAGCGCACCCTTGCGGCGATGCGCGAGCAGGTGGCGAGCTTGCAAAGGAACAACGAGGAACTCGTCGCCACGCTGCATCAAACGCGCCGCGAACTCAACGAAGCTACGCAAGCGGCGGACGAAACCACGCAGGTCGTGAAACAATTGCGCGCACAAGTGGCACGCGAAGCGGCCAGGCGCGGACGCACCGAGGCGCGACTTGCGCAAGAGCGCGAGGCGCTTGCCGAGTTCGAGGCGCAGGCCGCGGAACATGCTCGCTCCTACGCGGAGGCCAGGGCGCAACTCGAAGCGGAACAACGGACCGTCGCCGAACAACAAGTCATCATGGAACGGCGCGAAGCCGAGATTCGAGCCCTTGAAGAGGGCCTCGAGGCCGTGATCCGCCACGCAGAGAGGGAGGGGGATGCAAGGAACCGCCTCGAGTTGGACGTGCAGGCGTTGCGCGAAGAACTTGCGACAGCACAAGCGAAGCTCGCCACCTTCGACGACGAGGTGCGCGCACGCGCGGAAGCCTACGTCGAGGCCGCGACACTCTTGGGCGCAGCGTTGGAACGTCAACTTTCTCACGCCGTGTGGTTCCTGCACGAACAGCGACGCACGGCAAGCGAACGCGGGCAGTCGTTTTCGGTCGAAGCGACACATCCGGAGGACGGACAGTCGGTGCTCGAGGACCACCTTGCGGCCCTCGACGTACTTGCGCAGTGGTATGACCTCGAAGAGCACCGCATGGACGCGAGCGTGCTTTTCCTCCGCGGCTTCATTCACGGCTTGCGCGGCTCGTATGAAGAGGCGCTGGCGGACTACACTCGCCTCCTCGACGCGGAGCCTGCGTCCTACGTCGAGGCGTACCTGTTGCGCGGCGAGATTCACCTGGCCCAAGGAGAGGCGCAGCGAGCAGTGGAGGACTTCGACCGGACGCTCGAACTCTCGCCGGAGTACGCGCATGCCTACTTCCAGCGCGGCCGCGCTCACTACATCACGGGCAACCTCGGAGAGGCGCTCGCCGACTTCAACCGAGCGACGGAGCTTGATCCGGGACTTGTCCAGGCCATCTACTTGCGCAGCTCCATCCTCGCGGTTCGAGGGGATGTGACGCAGGCGCTCAGTGAGGTCGAGCGCATCCTCGAAAAAGTGCCGCAGCATTGGCAGGCATGGGCGAGCCGTGGAACGCTGTTGACGAGCCTCGAGCGGTACGACGAAGCGCTCGAAAGTTTCAAGCACGCGTACCGGTACTGCCCGGACGAGGAGCGCCGCGAGCAGATTGCCGAGCGCATGGAACAACTCGGCAAAGAAGTCGAGGCGGAGTAATACGCGAAGGTGTGAGTCAACGCATGGACGAAGAAGCATGGGTGCGCCACGCACCACGGCTGTTGCGCTGGGCGCCGTCGTGCGCCGAGTCCGAGGCGCACGTCGCCGCATATCTTGTCTCCCTCGGTGCCGCGGACGAACGAGCGGCACGCGGCGCCGCCGCCTCGGCGAGCGGCCTCGGCGTGTACCTCGACCGCGTCTCGCCGGAGGACGTCGCATGGCTGCGCTCGCAACGCGACGTCGCGCTGATGCAGGCGGCGGCTCGGACGGCCGAGGGGGGCGACACATCATGCGAGGTGGTGCTGCTTGCGCCGCAGCGAGCGCTGCGGGACTTGGTGGCGGACGCCGCGGCGGACTCGTCGCTCAGTGTGGCGTTGCGCTTGTTGCTCGAGCGGGCCGCGCAACGGACGTTTACCTTGCACACCACCCCGCAACTCACGCTGACCCGTGGCGCGCCAGCCATCATGGGTATTGTCAACGTCACCCCCGACTCCTTCTCCGACGGAGGCGAGCACGTCTCCCCCGAGGCGGCGGTGGCGCACGCGCTCGAACTTGTCGAGCAGGGCGCGCAGATTCTTGACGTCGGCGGCGAGTCGACACGCCCCGGGGCGCAGCCGGTGGACGAGGAGCAAGAGGCGGCGCGCGTTCTGCCGGTGATTGCCGAGCTTGCCACGCGCTTGAACGGCACGGTGCCCCTCTCGGTGGACACCATGAAACCCGCCGTGGCGCGGCGCGCCGTCGAGGCGGGAGCGTCGCTAATCAATGACGTCGGCGGCTTCCGCGACCCGGCAATGGTGGCCGTGGCCGCCGAGTTCGACCTGCCGGTCTGTTGCATGCACATGCAAGGCAAGCCGCGAACCATGCAACAGGCGCCGCATTACGAGCGCGACGTCGTCGCCGAGGTGGATGCCTTTTTGCGCGAGCGCACGGCCGCCTTGCTCGAGGCGGGAATTGCACGTGAGCAGATGGTCCTCGACCCCGGCTTCGGCTTTGGCAAGACCGTCGCGCACAATTTCACTCTGCTGAGGCGGCTCGACGAGCTCACCACACTCGGCCAACCGGTGCTTGCCGGTCTCTCGCGCAAATCAAGCCTCGCCGCAATCAGCGACCAGGCGCCCCCGCAGGAAAGGCTCCCCGAGTCTCTCGCCGCACACGTCGTCGCCGCGCAGCACGGCGTAAGCATTCTGCGCGTGCATGACGTCGCCGAGACACGCAAGGCACTCGCGGTGCTGCGTGCGGTGAACCGACCGGACGAGTAACGTCCACGCCACACCGCACGGTGGCCGGAGATCCACGCTGTACGAGCGCCGTGATTCCGCGCGGCGCCCACTCGACGCCTGTCACCCAAGCCCCCCCAGCACGTCCCCGTGTGGCACCGGTGTGTGTCGACTCACGCCCGAACCCACAGCAACGTCGAAAACCCATTGAACGACGAGCGTGCAACGGTAGAATACCCGTTGCAACGGAGAATTTGTTCGCCGTTGTGTCACGCCACCGCAAGCCAAGGAGTCAACGTATGCCGACCACGAACGTTCTGGTGCTCTTTTACAGCATGTACGGGCACGTCTACCGCATGGCGGAGGCGGTCGCCGAGGGGGCCCGCCAAGCGCCGGAGACGGAGGTGACGCTCAAGCGCGTGCCGGAACTTGTCCCCGACGACGTGCTCGAGAAGAGCGGTGCAAAGGAGGCGCAGGAAACGTTCAAGCACGTCCCCGTCGTCACCGTCGAGGAACTCGACCGCTACGACTGCCTGCTGCTCGGCACGCCGACACGCTACGGCAACATGACCGCGCAGATGCGCAACTACCTCGACCAAACCGGCGAGCACTGGGCAAAAGGCAAGCTGATTGGCAAGACCGCCGGCGTCTTCACCAGTACGCAGACCCAACACGGTGGCCAGGAAAGCACCATTCTCTCGACGCACATCACGCTGCTTCACCTCGGTTACGTGATTGTCGGCATGCCGTATTCGGTGCAAGAGCAGATGACCGGCGACGAGATTGCTGGCGGCAGCCCCTACGGCGCCTCCCTCGTCGCCGGTGGCCCCCAGCCGCGGCCGAGCGAGTTGGAAAAAACTATGGCCCACAAGTTCGGCGAACACGTCGTTCGCGTCGCCCGCAAAGTTGCCCACGGCCCTGCCTAGTAGTAGGCCGTCGAGATGGAATCCGTGGGTGTGCAGGGGACCAACAAGCCCACGGGCTTCGCCCGTGGGTCTCCCACCGATTCAATTGTGTCGTGGCGTAGAAGCAACTGCGACCGAGCCACAGGCAAATTCGAGTACGCAGGGAGACCTGCTCGGCCTGCGAGGGTGCGGAGTTGCCAAGCCGCAAAGCGGCCGTCGCGCTTTCCGTCAGTCCGCTCGCCGGTAATTCACTGACTGGAGTGCCGGATGCGGCAGAACCCCGCGTCCGTCGAAGGGAGGGGGCGTGTAAAGTCACCCCTCCCTCCTGTCGGACGCGATTCCCTTCAAATTCGTGCCATGCAACAACGCCGGCTGCCCCCGAGCTGCGCCGCCCCTTGCACAAGCTGACGGCTGGGGCTAGAGTGTTGGCAAGTTGCCAACACTACTTGCGAGCATGTGGCGAGGATGGGCGTAGCAATCCAGCGAGACCAGCAACAACAGCAACACGTCGGCCGAGTCACGGCGGTGGTGCCGGCGCTCGGCTTCGCGTTTGTGTGGCATCCGCGCGGGGATGTGTTCGTTCATCACCGCGCGCTGTGCGAGTTCGAGAGGTGGCCGCTCGCCGTCGGCGACGTCGTCCGCTGTGTCCTGCGTGCCGGACCCAAGGGGCTTTGCGCCACGGCCGTCGAAAGGCACGCCGTAGCCGAGCGAACCCCCGAAGCGGCCCCGCAGCCGTCCGCAAACGTGACGCCGCCAGCGGCAAGCGAGGACGTGCTCGACACCGAGCCGGTCCCCACCGCGGCACGCAGCGAGCCGTCGCCGGTGCTGCCCCTCTTCTCGTAGCGGCACGCCGCGCCTGGCGGTCATGCGCCCGCACGAGCCAGACTGCGCCGAGCGCCCGGCATTGCCTCGCAGCTTTCCTCGAAGAGTCAGCAGAGGCGCTTTTTTCCGTGTCGCACCCGTGTTTCGCTTGATATGGCGACGTCGACTGAGATCCGCCGAGGACTGGACTGAAACGCGTGGCCGGATGATGAACGACACCATGACGCGCTTCGATTTTGTGAAGATGGAAGGGCTTGGCAACGACTACGTATACGTGGACTTGTTCGAGCAGCGCGAGTTCGCCGCAACGCTTGCGAAGCAGCCGGCGGCACTCAAACGGCTGGCGCAGCGCGTCAGCGACCGCCACTTCGGTGTTGGCGCCGACGGCTTGATCCTCGTGGGCCCCGGCGAGCGGGCACCGTTTCGGATGACCATGTTCAACGCCGACGGCAGCGAAAGCGCCATGTGCGGCAACGGGTTGCGCTGCGTGGCAAAGCTCGTCGCCGACCGCGGCTACGTCGAAGGAGGCACCGCCGACGTCTTCGAGGTGGAGTCCGGTGCCGGGGTGCACCGTGTGGAGATTGCCTCGCGAAGCGACGGCAGTGGCGAGGCGGCAGGCAACGTCGAACAGGTGCGCCTCGCGATGGGTGCGCCGCGGCTGCGCAACCGCGAGGTGCCCACCACGGGCCCGGCGGAGGCGCGCAGCCTCGAGCACGAGCTTTTACTGCCCGGCGGCGAGCGTGTCACGGTCAGTTGCGTTTCCATGGGCAACCCGCATGCGGTGATCTTCTTGCCCCCCGGCACGGATGTTCGCGAGCATCCGGTGACGCAACTCGGCCCACTGGTGGAGCGGCATCCGTATTTCCCCGAGCGCACGAACGTCGAGTTCGTCGAGGTGCGCAGCGAGACCCGACTGATTCAGCGCACCTGGGAGCGAGGCAGCGGCGAAACGCTTGCCTGCGGCTCCGGCGCCTGCGCCGTCCTCGTTGCCGCGCATCTCACTGGCCGGGCCGCCCGAGAGGCAACGGTCACACTGCTCGGCGGCGACTTGCGGATTGCGTGGGACGAGGCCAGCAACACGGTCTACAAGACCGGTCCCGCCACGAACGTCTTCACCGGTACCTACGTTCACCATGACGAATGAGCGCCAGTGTTATGTCGGGCGAGATTTCCGGGTCGAGCGTGACGAGCGAAGAGTGTGCGAGGGCGAAAAAGGTGAGCCGCGCAGGCGTGCCACTTGGCCGTTGAGCAGCACAACCGACGACAACGAAGCACCGTCGAGCGCAGGTGCTCGACCGGAAGAGTTCGCCGTGACACAACACTAGGCCGAGAAGAATCTGAACTTCCGAGCGCCTCGGCCGCTGATGAGCCAAAGCGTGAGTAGGCACGCACCGGGGAGCGGGGGAATGCAAAGTGGGTGCGAGTCGTTCCCTTGTACGTAAAAGCGGCGGCGCCGGTCGGGTGTTGCTCTGTTTCGACCGAATGTTCGCCGACGCCGAGTGCGTGGGGTGCGAACGTTGGACGGCGAAGGAAACGTCGCGCGGATCATGGAATACGTCCCGCTCATTCAATCCGCCAAGCCGCTGCGGCGCCACACCATTGGGGCGTACGAGTTGGTGTTATGGGGCGAGATTGTCTCGGTGGGGGCGGTGCAATACACGTACATTGTCGCCGTACACCGCGAAGGCGTCGAAGAGCCGGTGCTCTACGTCGCTGCGGAGGTCAATGCCATGCGCCGCGTCTTCGGCGGCGGCTCCCACTTTCTCGCCGTCTTCGACGACGAGGGCCACCACAACTACGGCGCGAGCGACCGCTGGGGTGACGCCGACACCTTTTTCACGCACGCCGAAGAGCTGATTCGCGCTCGCCTCGAGCTGAGCGACGCGTAGCCAGCCAACGAAGCAAACAAAGCAAGCGAGGCAAGCGCACCGCCCCCTGCGAGTCGAGTCGCTTGCATCGGCGCGCACGTCAGCCAATGTCGTTGATCGGCGCCGGCGGGGCCGTTTGCCGGACGCTGACGAGGTCGATGAAACGGCGCATGATCTCGGTGACGTATTGCGCCTCCTCGCCCGGTTCGGGCTGGCTGGTATACAGGCCGAGCGTCTCGCCGAAAAAGTCGATCACCGGCTCCTCCGCGCGCAGCAAGCGGTCGCAGTCGGCAATCAGCCGCTCATACGTCGGGTAGCGCTGGTCGGGCAACTTGTTGATCATGGTGTAAATCATCGACTCGCCGCCGAGGGCGACGACGCCGAGCCGCCGCGACAGGGAGATCGGCGGATCTCGCAGGATCTGCTCCATGGTCTCTTGGACATTCTTCCCCTCGAAGGGATACCCCTCCGAGACGAGCCAGTACCACGTCACGCCCAGCGCAAAGACGTCGGCGCGGTGGTCGCAGGGGATGTCGAGCCACATCTCCGGTGCCATGAACTTCGGGGTGCCGAAGCACTCCCCGGTGCGCGTCAAACCGAGCGAGCGGTTGTCGTCCTGGACCTGGCGCAGATACTTGAAATTGTCGCGCAGGGCCTGATTGATCTCGATCGGCTTCTGTTGCGCGAACTCGCGGCGCACCGTCGCGAGGATCTCGTCGAGGCGCTGCCGCCAGGAAAGGTGGGCGTCGCGCCCTTTGAGCATCCGCTTGATGTGCCGCGTGAAGCCGTCGACGACGCGTAGCCAGTCCTGTTTGTCGAGCGTGAACTGGCTCGTATCCAGCTTCGGCCGGCCAATCTGCTTGATCAGGCCGAAGTCGACGAGTTTCGCCTGGATGGAGCCGTGCTCGTCGCGCAGCAGGAGGATGTTGTCCGGCTTGACGTCGCGGTGGATCACACCCGCCTTGAGGGCGGCGTCGAGGCCCGCGGCCACCTGCGCAATGATCGCCGTGGAGAGGGGCCAGGACATGGGGCCGTAGCGCTTCACCAATTGCCGCAGGTTGGGGCCGTTGCAGTACTCCATCAGGATGTACGGTCGGCCCTCGTGCACCCCGTGTTCGTAGATGCGCACGAGGTTGGGGTGCTCGACTCGCTGCAAGAGCTGTGCTTCCTGGTTGAACCGATGCAGGTAGCTCGACTCGTCCGACAGGCTCGGATCCAAAAGCTTCAGCGCGTAATCCTTGCCGCCGCGGCGGACCCGAAACACCGCACCCATGCCGCCGCCGCCAATGCGGTCGACGACTTCGAAATCCTGAAAATGCACCTTCGGCGCATACCGATCCGGCGGCGGCGGCGGCAGGTCCGCACGCATTTCCTCAAGCTCGCCAAGCGGCTCAAGCGGATCAATCTGGTCGTCGGTGACACTGGCGACAGGAATCGGCATGCCGTCCGAGCCGACGGTGTAGATGATCTCGGTGGCCGTTTCCTGCGTCTCAATGTCGCGCCGCCGCAACAGTCGCCGCGACGGACGCGGTTCGTTGCGCCGCGAGGGCTCGTGGCCCGGCACCACGAACGGCAGCCGGCAATTCCAGCAGCGCAGCCGCTTGCCGGCGTAGTCCGTCGGGCAGACCATCCGCTTGCCGCAGCGCGCGCAGGTGAACTTGACATCCCCTGTGGCGAGGCGAAATACCTCGGTAATGGGACCGTGCTGCGGCTGACCGCGCCTGGGCATTCGGTGCAACTGTGAAATGGCGCGCAGCCAAACCGAGGACGTGATTCGGCCCTTGCGCGTTCCGGACGAATGCGAGTGTGCCGAGGCATCATCGCTTGAGGGGTGATTTGGGTCAAGTTCCGGCATCACAAGCCCTGCGACACGACAAGCCTTGGCCATCTTGGGCAACGCTTAAAGCCTACTGCACAAGCGGAACCGGGTCAAAGAATACAAAGGAGGTCCGCCCCACCGAATGCGTGGTTGGTCCAAGATGTTCTTGCTTCCTCCACAGCCACTCAAGGGTTGACCAAACAAGGCGGGTGCCAGGGTGCGCTTTGTCCACAACAAGGAAGCACGCGGCATGAAACGGCGTTCATCCCGCAGGTGGGGAACTGTGAATCTCCAAAGCCCACGGTCTGCGGCCCGTGGGTCAAGTGCCGAGGATTTCGGACCCATGCGCCGCGGCCCGTGGCCGGTTCTCCAGCGTTCTCCGTTGGCGGTATGCACGGGCAGAAAGGCTGGAGGTGACAGCGCGCCAAGCGATGTGATACGCTGTGTGCGTTCCGTGCCGGTCGTGCCATGCTGCTGCGAGCGTCCCGTCCTGAACAGCAGCAAACGGCGTGTGCCGGTTTGGAATGGCGTTTGTTCCGCTGCAGATCCGGAGACGACGGTCGAGTTGGCGAAACAAACGTTGTGCGGATAAATGGTAGATCGGTCGGTAGACCAACCCCTCGAGCCCCCGAAGCCGAACCTCATGCCCCCACGCCCTCGTTGCCCCTTCGCAACACCAGCGACCCCACATCTCGGCACGCCGGCTTATTCGCGATGCGTCGACGGGAGGTTGAGTTCATGATCTCCCTCACCGCCGTATCCTTGATTCGTGCTGTTCGTGTGAGCATTAGCAGACGTGCCCAGAAATTCGCCAACGAGGCGAGGCTGCCGTCGACCGACCCGCCGGCGGATGATGCGTTGTCCACCACTGCCGCCTCGTCGACCTCCTCCTCGTCGTTGTCGTCGCCGTCGTCGGGTGCGCACGAGAAGCCAACCTCCGACCCGGCGGGTCACGTGGACGCGCCCCACGCGGAGTCGTTGGTCGTTGTCGTTGGCACGGAAGCGACTGCGGAGCGCCTTGCGGGGCTGTTGTTGATGGAAAGCGCCGGGGCGCAGGAACGCGGCGGCACAGACGGCGAGCGTGAACACGGAAGCGAATCTGGGCTGACCGCGGAGCAGGTGCGGGTTGAGCCGGTGATACGCTTGACGTGGCCACAAGAGCTCGCGCCGTTGGATGCGGCCCTTGCACGGATTGCCCGGGGCGAGATGGACTGGCTACTCTTGCTGTCGCGAACGGCGGTGGAGTTTTTGGTTGCGCGTTGCGCCGCGCGGGGGGTGCCTGAGCAAGCGCTTGCCGGGATGCGGCTTGCCTGCGTCGGCAGTGGCACCGCCGAGGCCGCCGAGGAGAAGGGGTTGCGTCCGAGCTGGGTGCCGAGTGCCGCAACCGGCGCCGCCCTCGTCGAGGAAGCGCTGGCCTCGGGCATTTTCCGCGACCAACGGGTGTTCGTGCCTCGCTCGGCAATTGGCGACGACGAGATGCTCGAGCCGTTGCGCACGCAAGTGGCCGAGCTGCACCTCGTCTCCGCCTACGAGAATCGGCCCCAGCCGATCGACGAGGCGGTTTGGCTGCGGTACGCGCAATGGGAGTCGGGGCCGGTCGTCGCCTTTCTCTCCAGTTCCGCGGTCACCGCCCTGTGGTCTGGCCTGCCGTTGTCGGTGCAGGAGCAACTCGCCCGCAGCGCCCGCTGGCTCGCCATTGGTCCCTCCACCGCGGAGACCATGCAACAGGTCCACTGGCCGCCAAGGGCCGTCGCGGAGCCTCCCGGCCTCGAGTCATTGGCGGCACTGATCAAGCGCGAGTTCGCCACCTGAACGCAGGGTGGCGAGCGGAGAGCGCGAACCGCGGGGATTTCATCACACGTCGGTGGCGCGCTTCCCTTGCGGCGGTTGCGTCTGCGCCAATTCCAGCAGCCCCTGTGCGAGCGGATGCTCCGGGGGCAGACGGGTATGACTCATCGGCGGACGAAACCCGGGTACGAGCTTGCGCATTTGCTGAAGACTCAACTCTGACAACGCACGCACCTCGCTTATCCGAATGGCGCAGCCGTAGCGGGAAGTGGCAAAGTAGGCGTCGAAATCCGGCCGCGGCACTGCCGACTCCGCCCCGAACAAGTTCCATAACCGCGCCGGCACATCGCGCACGATTTGCCGCACGTGGGCCATGCCGACGATCGCTTGCCGCGGATACGTCGCATACAGGAACAAGGGCTGTCCGAGCGCCTTGGGGGAAAAAAACTTTCGCAACTCGACCCGCTTTACCCCTTCGAGAATCGACTCCGCCCAGTGCGGTTTGATCGACAAGAGAATCACCGGTGTCGCCTGAGTCAGCACCGGCACCTCGTTCGGCGGCTCATTCGTCGGTGAAGTCGCAGGTCGCTCCGTCATCACAGGCCAGTTCACATTCGTCGTTCCGCACAATCCCCTGTCACTGGAAAGCATAGCACATCTTTCCCTGAAGAACGGCATAAAAAACACCGGCACGGGACGTGCGGGGT